>DFXU01000038.1 GCA_002383285.1 Caryophanales bacterium UBA4100 | reverse complement strand
TACATATAAGCAAGGGCTCATGGACTTCGATAGTTGGTGCGAATGGAAGTGGTAAGAGTACTCTGGCAAAAGTAATAGCTGGATTAAACAAATCCACAGATGGTCGCATTACAAGGGCTGAGAATGCTCGAGTACATATTGTTCTGCAGAATCCAGAGACGCAAATTCTAGGAGATACGGTGTATGAAGAAATCAGCTTAAGCCTAGGAGATGCCGACCAAACAGTTGATCAAGTAGATCATAGGAGTCAGGCTCGCGCCATTATTGATGAGGTGGGATTAACATTGCCACTAGATACACCTACTGATCGCTTATCCGGGGGCGAGAAGCAGCTGCTGAACATTGCAGCGTGTATAGCCGCTGGAGCGAATGTACTCATATTGGATGAAGTAACGTCCATGCTAGATCATGCATCTCGCGATCAGGTGATACAGGTTGTACAGAAGCTGAACCAGAGAGGAGCTGCTATAATCTGGCTCACGCATCGGTCCGAAGAGCTTGTATATTCTGAACGGGTCATCTTACTGAAGGAAGGGAGCGTGTCCTATGATGGGTCTAGCCGCCACTTTCTATATGGGAAATCACACAGTGAGCACAGTCCATGTGAACAATGGGGAATGGAGCTTCCCTATATAGTTCGAGTAGTGAAGGAACTAGAGAAGAGAGGATATAGCTTGCCTGTACTACCATTAATGCCACAGGAATTTAGTGAAGCTATGAGCGAGCGATGCCAATACAAGTAGACAATTTAACGATAGAACCAATACTAGAATCAATCAGCTGCACAATGATGGATCATAGTTTAACGCTCATCATTGGACGATCGGGCTCCGGGAAATCGACATTATTACGAGCTCTTGCTGGTCTGGTGAACATACAATCTGGTACCATTGGGTATGATCAAATCCCCTTATGGAATAAGGGCAGGGTGAATAGAGAGGCGCTGCTTCTGAATGCAATTGCCTTTCAGTCACCGGAGCATCAGCTGTTCGCCCAAACTGTTCAAGGGGAATTCGATTATTCTCTCCGACCTTATAGACTCGGTAACACGGAGTGCAATCGCCGCACGAATGATGCCTTGCAGGCAATGAAGCTGCAGCAATCCATACGATTGAACTCTCCGTTCGAGCTCAGTGGAGGGCAGAAGCGTAGTGTGGCGTTAGCCACGATACTAGCAACCAAGTCGGCATGGCTATTACTTGACGAACCATCTGCCGGATTAGATGCACAGGCCGTTATGCGGCTGAGGGAACAGCTTACTGAATGGAAGCTGGATACAAGTATGGTTATGGCGACACATGATTGGGAGTTCTTCCTTCCCGTAGCCGATCGTATACTGTTGATAGCTAACGGTAAGCTGCTCGCAGATATGACGCCCGCTGAGCTATCGGCATCACCGGAAGTCTTAGTCCAAGCAGGCATTGGGGTACCAGACAGCTTGAAGGTGGCTAGTAAGCTGCATAAGGTGGGGATATGCGTGCCAATGCAGCTTCTCTCCCCAGAGCAGATGGCTACGGAGATTGTTAATCGTTGGGAGGGGAGGCACCAGTCAGATGATCCCGCCTCTCCCAAGTCAGTCGAGCAGCTAGCTTGCGACTATGACGATATCAATGGCTGGAGGGTAACAGACATAGATGAACAGCCGCATAAACGATGGATATACCGTGTAGAAGCAAGGCTTAAGTGGTTGATGTATATGGTCCTATCGGTCATCATCCTATTACAGCATCAATGGCAAGGTATGATACCAGCAATCATGATATCTCTCTCCACCTTACTTTTATTACGTAAGGAGCATCTGCAGCAATCTCTTAAGCTTTGTAGACCATTGCTATTATTCATTGTGATCGCAGCTATATTTGCCGGTATACGAGTTTCCACAGAGCAGGGTTTTATACTAGGTTTTGATGTTGACGCCTTGTGGTCTACCCTTCAGAGAATGCTCCCATTCCTTGAAGTGACATTAATTAGCTTCGTGTTTACCCTGTCAACAAGTACAACCGAGATGAAGCAAGGTCTGGAGAAGGCGTTGTCCATATTCGATCGTCTTCGGGTTCCTACGAGGATGATTGCCTTAACAGCATCGCTGGTGCTGCGATTTATTCCCATGATTATACTCGAAACCGAGCGATTCTCGCTCATAGCCGCAGCTCGTGGCAAACGTGTTGTCAGAAAGGGTCAAATTCGATTCCGGGATGTGCATGTATTCACGATTCCGTTGCTGCTCTCGCTGTTTCAGATGGTAGAGGATTTAATTATAGCGATGGAGATCAAAGGGTATATAGACAAGCATGAGGAAGGTATAAGGTAGCTTGATTGACGTGGTGTGAGGAGGTAGTTCATATGAGTATTCAGCTACGCGGCCATCACTTACTATGCTTGCTTGGTTTTAGAGGGATGGGCTATTCAGAGTCGTTCGCCAAGAACATGCTGGAGGTATATGAGCAGCTATGGCAAGAGCCAACAACACTAGTCACGATGGTCAGAGGCTCAGATGACCTATGCGTGAGCTTCCCCTGTGATCAACCTAATCATTGCGATAGCCATAATGTGCATGAACGGGACAACTTTATCCATAGCCATCTTGGTCTGAAGATTGGGAATTCCTATCCTTGGGAGTATATATTAGATCAGGTTAAATCCCTTGTGGAGCCTCATCATATTCCCGAGTGGTGCGCCACATGCCCATGGTTGGCTTATGGTGTGTGTGAGGAGGGTGTGGGCAGAATAGCTAGTGGTAGCGGGATGCAATCACCCTCAAGCTTCCACAATAAGTCATAGGATGAAGCATGATATAGATAAATCTAGCGATTCAACGGTATACAACAATAACCAGGAATGTATACGCTTTAATGAAGCGATACGTATACATCATCATGGATTCTGCAATAATTGCTACTTTACAATAATTGCCCTAAGGAGTAGAGTGAGCTTATTCATTCAACAGCATAGCCATTTCGCTGAATTTCCGAGTTGGAAAACGGGGGAACCGATTGTAAATCCTTAGTAAGGATTTACTTGGGGTGAATCCAGGAGCAAGCTGGTAGGGCGACTCTCGCAGCCCGAATCCGTCAGCTAACCTCGTAAGCGTTGTTCGGGAGGGTATTATACTTGTGATCTATCATGGCCACATGGGTAATTGGACCCTGTGGTTTTTTGCTGTGCAAAATAACGGCTGGAGATTGGATGTGGAGAACGTTTCTGAGAGTTTTCTTGAGTAAATCAACACCAACACAACTCATTGTAATGGGTTATTTCTTCGCAGTTGTGCTCTCAACGTTACTGCTGAAACTGCCGTTGAGCTTAAATCCAGGTGTGGAATTATCATGGCTTAACGCAATATTCACAGCGGCAAGTGGAATAAGCGTAACTGGTTTAAGTGTTGTCAATACACCTGATACATTTAGTCAATTTGGGATTGTGGTTCTAATGATTATCTTGCAGTTTGGTGGAATTGGAATCATGACATTAGGAACGCTTCTCTGGTTAGTGTTGGGTCGTAATATTAGCCTTTCACAGAGACGGTTAATCATGATTGATCAGAACCGAAACAATTTATCCGGGCTAGTTCGACTTATGCAAATCGTCCTGTTCATGGCTATCCTATTCGAAACGGTAGGAACGATAATTTTCGGAACATACTTCTTACTATTCGGTTATTACTCCTCGTGGCAGGAAGCGTACTTTTATGGGCTCTTTCATGCATTGTCCTCCTATACGAATGCAGGATTTGACATCTTCGGTGACTCATTAATAAGTTACTCTCACGATTACTTTGTTCAAATCATAACGATGGTTCTACTTATATTAGGAGCTATCGGATTTCCTGCTCTAATTGAGCTAAGAGAGTTTCTGTTTGGGAATAACAAAAAATTTCGTTTCTCACTATACACAAAGGTAACAACGATAACCTTTTTCTTGTTATTAGTATTCGGGGCAATAAGCATATTCTTGATTGAGAACAACGCATATATGGCACATATGGCATGGCACGAAAAGCTTTTCTACTCCTTATTCAACTCGACTACGGCAAGGAACGGCGGATTAGCTACAATGGATATGAATGAATTTAGCGAACCAACTCTACTGCTTCTATCTATTCTCATGTTTATCGGAGCGAGCCCGTCCAGTGTTGGCGGGGGTATTCGAACAACAACCTTTGCAGTCGTTATGCTTACCATCTATTCATTCTCGCTTGGCAGGCAGGACGTCCGTGTCTTAAATCGCAGAATCGGTCGGGAGGACTCCTTGAATAGCTTCTTTGTGGTCACTGTAGCAACCTTCATTATAGTAATTTGCATCGCTACTTTGTTAGGCACCGAAGGAAATCGATTTACACTCATGGAAATTATATTTGAGGTGAGCTCAGCCTTTGGAACTACGGGATTATCGATGGGGATTACGAGTGAGTTATCTGGGGTTGGCAAAATGATAATGATTATCCTTATGTTTGTAGGAAGAATAGGAATTCTCTCATTATTATTCATGTTTAGAGCAAAGGTTAATGAGTGCAAATATAGATATCCCGAGGAGAAAATTATTATTGGATAATGCAAGGATATTTCCGTTGACCGGATCGGTCAATTCACTTATAATGGTAATTGACCGTTGTGGTCGATTGCCATTTTTTTATCGGAGGCTTGTTCTATGTATACCAGATTCCTAAATATTAGTCCTGATAAGCAGGATCGTATTGTGAATGCAGCGTTAAAGGAATTTGCCCAGAAAGGCTACCAGCTTGCATCTACGAATGAAATTGTGAAGGAAGCGGAGATATCCAAAGGCATGCTGTTTCACTATTTTAATAATAAGAAGGCTTTGTACTTGTATTTGTATGACCATGTTACAGAGGTTTCCATGGGGCAGCTCTATGCGAGGATTAATTGGGATGAGAAAGATCTTCTTATTAGATATCAGCAGGTGGCTAGGCTTAAATTCGAATTATTCGAAAAATATCCAGAAATTTTTAATTTCTTGAAGGGAGTTTATAAGGAAGATACACATGAATTGATTGGTGATTTAGAGCAAAGGAAGAAAAAACTACTAGAAAGCAGCCTCAACAAGTTATTCGCAGATATAGACCTCTCTAAATTTAGAGATGGGACAGATATTAGCAAAGCGATCTCCATTATTAATTGGACGTTGGAAGGCTTTGCATATCAACAGCAGAGCAAAGTTACAACACTTAGCTTGGATCAGATTGATCTAGAAGCCATATTCACAGAGTTAGATCTCTATATAGAGATGCTGAGGCAATCTTTCTACAAATAATTAAGGGAGGTTCGAAAATGAATGTGATTGAAATCAGCAGCCTGACAAAAAACTATGGTAAGTCGAGAGGGATTACAGACATCAGCTTTCATGTCGAGGAAGGAGAAATATTCGGGTTTATTGGTCCTAACGGTGCTGGAAAGTCAACTACGATCAGAACGTTGCTGTCACTCATCTATCCGACTAGTGGAAGTGCCAAGATATTCGGCAAGGACTGCATCGAATTTGCTCCAGAAATTAAGAAGGAGATAGGCTACCTTCCATCGGAGGTTTTCTATTATGAGAACATGAGAGTGAAGGAGCTGTTAGCATATTCAGCTAGCTTCTACAAGAAGGATTGCCGTAAGAGGATCAAGGAATTAGCAGAGATAATGGATCTTGATTTGAATAAGAAGATTGATGACTTGTCCTTAGGTAACAAGAAGAAGGTNNAGAAGGTGGGGATTGTCCAAGGGCTGCTTCATGAACCGAAGCTGATTATTCTTGATGAACCCACGAGCGGCCTAGACCCACTCATGCAGATGAGATTTTTCGACCTTCTTGCTGAGGAGAATAAGAAAGGCGCTACGATATTATTCTCATCACATATTCTAGGTGAGGTTCAACGATTATGTGACCGAGTTGCGATTATTAAGGAAGGTAAGATCGTCAAGGTCGAGAAGATCAGTACATTAAAGGAAAGTAATTATAAAAAGTTTAAAATTGAAGTCTCAGGTTTAATCGATCGGGACATGTTCCAGGTTACAGGTGTCAATGACTTGGAGGTTAACGGACAATTCCTTAGTTTTCTATTCAGAGGTGATATCAATAAGGTAATGAGATTAATAGCTGAAGTAGATATTGTGAATCTGTGGGTAGAAGAGCCAAGCCTCGAGGAGATTTTCATGCACTATTATGAGAAGGAGGACTAGTATTCATGAATATATATGTACATGAATTGAAGGCTTATCGGAAATCCACGATAATCTGGACATTCTCTCTATCGGCAATAGTTGTCGTATTCATGTCGATGTTTCCTGCGATCTCCAAGGATATCGAGCAATTTACCAAGATGCTGGAGGGTTTCCCAGAGGCAGTAAGGCAAGCGCTGGGGCTTGAATTAGTTAGCTTGGGGTCGATTCTGGGGTTCTATTCTTACGCATTCTTATATCTTACCCTTTGTGGGGCTATTCAGGCGATGAATGTAGGAACCTCTATAGTATTGAAGGAGGTGCGTGAGAAAACGGCAGATTTCCTCCTAACCAAGCCCGTGACACGCACAAGAATATTGACTGCAAAAATTCTGGCAGCAACAACGTCACTAGTCATTACGAATGCTGTTTATATAGCTGTTGCCAGCATCATGGCATCGCTTGTTCATACAGAGGCGTATGATATCACCGTATTCTTGATGATCTCGATAACCCTACTATTCATTCAGCTTATATTCTTGGCGTTAGGTATAATCACCTCGGTTGTATTCCCCAAGATTAAATCGGTATTAACAGTGTCACTTGGGACTGTCTTTGCCTTCTTTATAATCAGTATGCTGACCTCAATCAGTGGAGATGATGCCAAACGGTATCTATCCCCTTTCCAATATTACGACAGACCTTATATTATTGTGCATTCACGCTACGAACCGATATTTATTATTGTAGGAATAGGAATTATCGTGATGGCTCTTGCAGCAAGCTATGTAGTTTATGTGAGAAGAGACATCCATGCGGTGTGAATGATGATCATGTTCAATGGGCTTAAGCTTAAGGGAGGATTATGGGATGAATGTATTCTTGAACGAAATGAGAGCTCATAGAAAGTCGCTAATCCTATGGAACATTGGTATTGTGTTCCTCATTGCTTCGGGAATGAGTAAGTACGCAGGGATGTCATCCACGGGTCAGTCGATGAATGACCTTATGGCAGAGATGCCACAATCATTACAAGCGATTATGGGAACCGGAGCGCTCGATTTATCTACGGCAGGTGGATATTATGGGGTCCTCTTCTTATACTTGGTGCTAATGGCAACGATACATGCTACGATGCTTGGAGCTCACATCATCTCCAAGGAAGAACGAGATAAGACGGTGGAGTTCTTATTCGCCAAGCCTATCTTGAGAAGCCGGATTATCACTGCTAAATTAATGGCAGCTCTTGTGAATATTGTGATTATTACTGCTGTTAGCTGGGCTTCAAGTATACTTATTGTAGGAAACTACAGCAAGGGTGAATCGGTTAGCAGCGATATTGCAATTACGATGGTGGGATTGTTTATTGTGCAGCTATTATTCCTAGTCATTGGAACAGCAATCGCAGCGGTAAGTAAGAAGCCGAAGAGGGCCGCCTCCTTATCTTCGGGAATACTACTAATCACATTTATCCTATCGATTGCTATTGACTTGAATGACAAGCTAACGAATTTGAAGTACCTCACACCCTTTAAATATTATGAAGCGAAGCATGTGATGTATGGCGGAGGCTTGGATGGTATCTTCATTCTATTGTCATTGGTTATGGTCACAATACTAACGATAGGGACCTATGTATGGTATAGAAAAAGGGATTTGAATGTGTAAAGGGCATTATTAGCTATGCTCTTTTGCTGCTGATTGGAAAAAGTATGATATGGTTATATTGTATAGTGAAGATGTGTATTAATAATTTGATGTTGGGGGGATTCATTAGCAATGGAAAGTAATAATACGATTCATGTCTCAGAAAATCCGGTCTCAAGGTTCTTATTTAGCAGTACACGCTCCGCTGTCATATGGTTAATTATTCGTCTCTATGTAGGCTACGCATGGATAGACGCCGGTTGGCACAAGGTTGCGAATGAAGCTTGGGTTGGCGGTAATGCAGGGGCTGCTATCACAGGCTTTGTTAAAGGTGCCTTAGCAAAAGCTGAAGGCGGTAAGGATGTAACGGGATGGTACGCATCCTTCTTGGAGAATGTAGTGCTCCCTAATGCTGGGGTATTCTCCTACTTTGTTGCATTCGGTGAATTGTTAGTTGGATTAGGTTTGGTTCTCGGATTATTAACAGGGATTGCAGCGTTCTTCGGTGCACTGATGAATGCATCCTTCCTATTCGCTGGTACCTTAAGCTCGAATCCAGTTCTATTCATCCTAGCCACTTGGTTGGTGCTGGCATGGAAGGTAGCAGGCTGGTACGGCCTAGATCGATGGGCGCTACCATATCTAGGAACACCTTGGAATCGGAAGGGTAAGGGAGAATAAATATAAGTTTATTTGCAAGTAATTGCAGAAGCCTGCATAAACCAAGGGAAGTCAAACTTGGAATGTGCGGGTTTTTGTATGTTCGCACATACATAAAGTCCATAAAAAATTGGCACTAAGCATAATTTGAAATATTGTATAATGCGGATAGGAGTGTGGTAATTTGTGATAATGGGTATTACTCGCAGGCAATTTTCCATCGTTGCAGCCATTGCTCTAGGTACGCTGCTAAATCCCTTGAATACGACGATGATCGCTGTCGCTTTCTCCCGTTTACAAGAAGACTTTCAAGTGACCTATATGAGTATATCGTGGCTAATTGCCAGCTTCTATGTAGCTAGCGCCATAGGTCAACCGATATTCGGCAGATTCACGGACAAGTATGGTCCTAAGCGCATATTCATGCTCGGCTTATTGCTGGTTACGATCGCATCTATGCTTGCTCCACTATCTCCCAATTTCGGTTGGCTAATCGCCTTTCGTGTGCTTCAATCGATAGGGAGTGCGGCACTGTATCCGGCTGGTATGAGTGTCATTCGGTCGATTGTAACGAATAATCAAGCACGGGTGTTAGCGATATTGTCTATATTCTCATCTACCTCTGCTGGACTAGGTCCCTTCTTGGGGGGAGTGCTCATCCATTATGGTGATTGGCAGCTCATATTTATCATTAATTTTCCTTTTATCATCGCCTCCTTATTCCTAGCAATTCGGATGATTCCAAGAGATGCAGACCGGGATAATAAGTCGAATAAGAGGATGGACTACATAGGTATGGTGTGGTTTTCTGGATCAATCATAATGCTGTTAGTGTTCTTATTATCGTTACCACAGGGGGTCAATTATTATTTGCTTGTCATCTCCCTTGCGATGGGCATTGGCTTATACCAATATCAGAGAAGGGTTGATAACCCATTTATCGATGTAATCTTCCTTAAGAATCATAGACATGTAAGCTCAATATATTTGCAATTTATACTTGTAAACGCTATTTTCTACTCAAGCTTGTTCGGTATTCCATCTTACCTACAGAATATACAGCAATTTGATGCGAAGACGGTAGGATTTATTATGCTCTCAATAGCTGGCTTTGGGGTCGTTAGTACACCCATTGCAGGCTGGTGGGCCGATCGGGTGGGACCGCGCAAGCCATTGCTCGTAGGTGCAGCTTCGATGCTGCTCGGTACGATAAGCATGCTGCTCGTTCAGGATACCTCTCATGCCATTATTATCTTCCTTATCCTATCATTGATAGGCTTTAGTAATGGATTCCTTAATATTGCACTACAAACCTTGTTATATATGTTCGTCAGCAAATCACAAACGGGTACAGCTTCAGGTTTATTCATGACTTCTCGGTTCTTAGGAACGATTCTCTCATCAAGTATATTAGCGTTAATGTTCGGCTTAGAAATCAGCACACAGCAGCTTCATTGGATGGCGATTACCTGTGCACTCATTAGCACATGCTTGCTATTCCTATCCATTCGGATTGTCCCTCCGACGAATGAACATTCGTTAACGGAAGAACAATAGATAAGTAATCTCAGATGTTGAATCGAAGTAAATCACTAAGAGGAGATGACAGGATGTCTACAGATGACAGACAAGAGATTTTGGAATTGTACAAGGATTTGCGTGTAGCCGATGTAAGAGATGGTATGGATTGGAATATGATGCATCATTATGGATCGCTTGATGCTGATTTCAGACCTTTATTCAGAACGCGTGTAGTCGGTATTGCGAAGACAGCTCGTTATGTTCCATATGAAGGTCCAGTTCCGCATATGTCACCAGAGGAGTACACCAAGTGGGTATCTTGGTATTATCAGAATGTATGTACAGAGCCATGGCAAGCGGAAATTCAACAGGGAGATTTGGTATGTCTTGATCAATCAGGCTTCCGTGTAGGAATCATTGGCTCTAACAACTCACTGAATGCTTATAAGAATGGCTGTGTTGGATTCTTATCCAATGGTGGACCGCGTGATACGGACGAAATCGTACTTCAGAAAATTCCATTCTGGTCCAGATTTATCTCACAGGGTATGGACCAAGGCAGAATTCGATACGAATCCCATAATCAACCGGTTGTACTAGGTGGTGTAACGATTAATACAGGCGATGTTGTTGTAGCGGATGGTGATGGTGTTATTGTTGTTCCACGCGCGAAGGCGCGTGAAGTAGCCAAGTATGCTCAGCAGGAGCTAGAAGGAGATAAGGTTGGCAGACGTAAGCTGTATGATGCGCTTGGTTGGGAGCATGACGATACAGTGAAATAATCATAACGAATATAAGGTACAGAAGAACGTCTAGATAGATTGTTTGTCCACACAAAACTGCCAGGCTTGTTATCGCAACGCGAAGCTAGCCAGGTGGTTTTGTGTCATAATTGAAGCGTAAATTAACTTAAGCCCTAAGAAGGCTTATTTTTTGTTTTCTTTTTCAAAGTTTTGCCTCCGATTAGAAACCATAAGAGAATAGGCATGAAGAGGTTGGCGATTAAGATCAAACCGACGATCATCCAAATGAACCAAGTAGCATTAATAATATTCTCATAAACCCAAGATTCATAAAAGATAAGAAGCACCTCCTTCTATAACACCTATGTATTTTTTTCGGTTCAGTAGCGAATTATACATAAATAGTTTCAACATAGGAGTGAGTGCATTGAACGATGAAATGCAATCGATTTTAGAAAAGCAGATTGTGATGGATCTAGAGCAGAATTGCTCTGCCATACATACCATCTTTGAGGAATCCGTCGATTTAAGCGAGAGAGATTTTATACTTGGGATGAACAATGAACAGAAGGGCACCATTTACTACTTTGATGGTCTTGTTAATACTCGTGTCATTGAGACTGGGATTCTTCGACCTTTGCAGCATCATAGCTTGAAGTTAAAGAATATTGAAGATTTACAGAATAAAGTTCTACAGACGGCATCGGGTAAGATTGTTTCCACATATAGTGAAGCGGTTGATGGATTATTCATAGGGAATACATTGCTTTTTTTGGACGGCTTTAATAAAGCTCTAGTCTTGAACACCATTGGCGGGGAAAATCGAGCGGTAGATGAGCCTTCTACTGAACCGGTTATTCGCGGACCTCGGGATGGCTTCAATGAGAATATTCGTACGAATACTGCGCTCGTACGTAAGAGAATTCACGATCCGCATTTTCGCTTGGAATCCTCTATTGTAGGTGTGAAGACGAAGAATACTCTCAATATTGCTTACATTAAGGGAACGGTAAAAGAAGGTCTGATCGATGAAATTAAGGCGAGGCTGGATAGAATAGAGATTGATGGCATTCTGGATAGCGGCTATATTGAAGAATTTATTGACGATGCACCTTTATCCCCGTTTGTAACAAGTCAGAGCACGGAGCGACCAGATAAAGTAGCTGCTTCATTATTGGAGGGTAGAGCTGCTATATTCGTGGAAAACTCACCATTCGCTATTATTGTTCCATCAACCTTCTGGCAATTTATCCAAGCCAGCGATGATTATTACTCTAGATATTACGTTGGATCCTTCTTTCGTATGATTCGTTTGGCAGCATTCTTCATCAGTCTTACTTTACCTTCATTATATGTGTTAGTCTCAAGCTTTCATCATGAGATGGTACCCACAGCCTTGGCATTAACGATTGCTTCTGGTCGAGAGGTTATTCCTTTCCCCGTGCTTTTTGAAGTGCTTATCATGGAGTTTGCATTTGAGCTTATGAGAGAAGCTGGCTTACNNATTGTAGGCTCTCTTGTTATTGGACAAGCGGCTGTTCAAGCTGGAATTGTCGGACCCTTTGCCGTTATCATCGTAGCTGTAACGGGTATCGCTTCCTTCGCAATTCCGAACTATGCCATCTCATTCTCATTACGTATTGTACGATTTCCAATCTTAATCGCCTCTGGAACCATGGGATTGCTTGGTTTTGGTGCAATCATAATGATGATCATTATGCATGTGCTCTCCTTACGCTCCTTTGGTGAGCCATATCTAACCCCTCTATCCCCCTTTCGACCGAATGAACAAAAAGATATTATTATCCGAGTGCCTTGGTGGATGATGAAGAAACGACCCCAGATCGCCCAAAACAAGAAGAGGCAGCGAGATGAAGCAAAACCAGCTAAACCGAAAAATAAATAAAATCAGACATCTGAAAAGGAGTTTATGTGTGAAATGTTCGCGGCACCTATTATTAGGTTTAATTGTTAGCGCTCTGCTTGTGCTTACGACAGGCTGTGGTAAGCAGGAGCTAAATCAGATGGCGGTTGTTATGGCGGTAGGGCTAGACAAAGCAAAGGATGGCTCAATCAGGGTAACCGCCCAAATTGTTAGACCTTCGGATGCACGCGGGTCTACTGGAGCACCCTCCGGTGGAACCGGTGAACCCATATGGACGATTAGCTCGGAAGGAGATTCGATCTTTGAAGCGATTCGGAATTTGGGCCGCTTTTCCTCTAGAAGGGTTTTCTGGGCACACAATAAAGTAATTGTAATCGGTGAGGATCTTGCGAAGGATAGTATAACGGACACGCTAGACTTCTTTACCAGAAATCATGAATTGAGAATGAATACTTGGATTGTGGTAACACCGGGGAAGGCTAGTGAAATTGTGGCTATAAAAACCGGGCTGGAGGTTATTCCTGGCGATAGTATCGATAGATTGTTCAGGTATAACCAGATCGTTTCTGAAGCCCCACGAACAACAATTAAGGAGGTCGGTGCTGCTTACCTGAGTACGACCTCTCATCCAGTTATGGCGATTGTAAGAAAGGCCGAAAGATTGCACTCCACGGATGAGCCCTCCGAGTTCGGCTCTGAGGAGCAGATCGAGCTATCCGGGACGGCTGTCTTTAATAAAGAGAGGATGATCGGGACATTAACTCCTGCTGAAAGCAGAGGTTTATTGTGGTTTATTGAAAGAGTGGACTCAGGGGTCATATCCATGACCTGTCCCGATCATCCAAAAATGCCAATTAGCTTGGAGATGAAAAAAAGCAATTTGAAAGTAACCCCTAGCTACCAAGGTGAACGAGTAACCTTCGACCTTTCATTAGATATCCAGATGGATTTGGTGGAAATCGGTTGTCCAACCTCGATGAGTACCGAAGAGATAGCTTCAGCTATGGAAAGGGAGGCAGGTATGAAAATTGAGAAGGATATCGAAAAAATGCTCGATAAAGCACAGCATAAATTCAAGATAGACTTCCTCGATTTAGGTAAGACCTTCCAGAACCGTTATCCTAATAAGTGGAAAACACTTAAGAGAGAATGGCCTGATGCATATCAAAAAGCGAATATGAATCTAGAGGTCTCTGTCGAAATAAAAAATCCGGTATTACAAATATTGCCAACACGACCGATGCATGAATAGATCGTAGAGGAGCTGTTAAGTGTGAAGATTCAGATTACCAATGGTATGTTGGTATCGTTAATCATAACAATGGTTTACGCCAAAGCATTGGGTTTGACACAAGGTATTATGGCAAGGGAGGCAGGAGGAGATATTTGGTTAAGCACCATGTTCTCTACACTACAAGGTGTATTGATTATGGCGCTAACAGTTTGGATCATCAAACGTACACCAGATAAGAATATAATAGAGCAATTGGAATTTCTTCTTGGAAAATGGGCTGGGGTCATATTCGGGATTGCCATATTTCTTTTTTTTGTTGGGGCTTTCATCTCGATCATGATTACGTTTGTTTATCATATAATGGACTATTTTCTTCCCGAAGCACCAACCCTATTATTTTTTATTGTCATGCTGTGTGTGTCCTTGTATGGGTTATTGTTAGGATTGGAGGTGGTCGGAAGGGCGGCTTTTCTGGGCCTCCTCATGATGGTCGCCTTTAATATACTAATGATATTGGGCTGTCTTAAGCAGATGGATATTCGGGAATTACAGCCTATGTTCCAAAGCGGTTTATGGAATACGGTTTGGGCTAGTCGACATAATAATACGGATTGGGCAATGGCTACCTTAATGGTAGCATTAATTCTTCCGAAGACGAAGGAGACCAAGGATTGGGGGAGATCTGCACCCTCTGGTATTATAGTGGGAGGTGTGATCGTCTTACTCTGGCCTATACTTGAAGTTACCGTCTTGACACCGGAGATGACAGCTCAATATATTGTATCCTGTATGCAATTAGCTCGAAGTGCGGAAATTGGCATATTCCTGCACCGTTACGAAATGATTATGGTGGCGATGTTCGTCATTCCTCTATTTGTGCAGATTATTCTTTGCTTATATTGTGCATCTCAAGCTTTATCTCATGCTTTTAGTGAATTTGGAGTAAAAAGGCTAAGGTACTTTTTTCTCCCTGTTTCTTTGGTATTATCAGGGATCAGCTACTGGTTTGTAGATGATCACTTTAGGGCTATGGACTTCTTGACGCATTATTGGCCGCCAATCGCTCTGCCCTTAGCTTTTGGTGTCCCCTTGCTAGTGCTGCTGGTGGGTTGGATTAGGAGGAAGAAGCTGAAGGGCTATTCCGCCTCCGATGCTGCCAGAAGATGATTGTGTGGAATTATATAATTTCATACATACCCTCCATTAATCCGAACCGTCTGGTCAGTCATCCAGGCGGCTTCTTCTCTTGCAAGGAATTCATTCCAACAATACCTTCGACCTGCTCTGGGGATTTTCCATTCATGAATAGTTTGGTATGCATTGGCCTAGGGCTATGGCGTTGATGGTAATACCCTTGATAGGATATAGTGAGTCGTATAAAGCACAGGCTGCAACAGATCGAGAGGACGGACTAGATGACATACATATACACTTACACATGTACACCGGATGAAGTATCCCTGTGCGAGCTGGAGCAACGTTCAATGTTCGGCAAGCATGCAGTAGGTAACATCATGGAAAGCCATATACGTATTGACCCTAGTCGAAGCCCGTTTATCACAGGCAGGCTGGATGTGCTCTACGAGGGTGGCTGCTTGCAGGATATCATCGATCAGGTAGCAGGATTGCCGCTAGACGGGTCAACGTTCAAAGTCATTGTGGATAAGAATAGTGCGGATACGGATTTAGGCAAAATAAGATATGAGCAGAGAAGATCCATCGAGCGGGAAATTGGAGTCAATATCCCAGGACAGGCAGAATTGATAAACCCGGAGCGGGTTTATGTTGTCTTGATTCAAGGTGGACGATGGTTTATGGGTGAGCATCACAAGAATGAAGCGATATGGTTACGTCATATGAATAAACCGCAAGCGTATTCTACGGCACTAAGTACACGACTAGCTAGAGCTATTGTGAATATTGCGATTCCGAATCCAGAGGGAATCAGAGCCATAGATCCCTGCTGCGGGATTGGAACAGTACTAGTAGAAGCGTTATCTATGGGAATTAATATTGTCGGTCGAGATATTAATCCATTGGTTACACAGGGAGCACGAGTGAATATGGCCCACTTTGGACTTGTAGGTGATGTAACGCTAGGCGCCATTCAGAATGTTGAGGCCTCATACGACGTAGCTATTATCGATCTGCCCTATAACTTGCTCTCATTGGTCTCGCCTGAGGATCAGCTCACAATGCTGCAGAGCGCTGCAAGAATTGCCAGTAGGGTCGTCATCGTAAGTGTAGAGCCTATCGATTCCGTCATTGAACGTGTAGGGTTGGTCATCGTAGACCGTTGCACAGCGAAGAAAGGAATGTTCCTTCGGCAGGTTATTGTGTGTGAGCGCAATCAGTTGAAAGGTGGATAGAGGATATAATTTCCGTTAGGGGATAGATTCACACCTATAATCAAGATATTAGGAGTGCACAATGGAACTCTCTTCTGTTAAATGACCTATGTTTATACGTTCTATTAATTTAGAGGACTTTTTTCCCGTTAAGCCTGGTTAGTGATATCAACTCCTGAGTTAGTGCACTCTCATTTTAATGAATAATATATATTAGATAAGTTTTATTGTAGTTTTGCATTTATTTGCAGTTGGAAGGTTGAACAGAGAGAATTAAGTGTAAGTACGAAGCTAAATAGGTCATCATTATAAGCTTTCAAGTGCGGAGGAGCGAGTAGATGAGCCGGTATTGTGTCAACGATATGATAGAAGATTTATCAGTTTATGGTGACTTACCTCACTTTGAATTCCTGTCCATTCTATATAATAAAGAGTATTCGTATAGAATTTAGAGAATGGGAATAGGAGAGTGAGATGTATGTCAAAGGTCTTATATATCGTAGCAAATCCAAGCACTGAAGAGGCATCCTATAGCTTATCGATTGGTCGTGCATTCCTTAACGCGTATAAATCCAATAATCCGATGGATGAGATCATTGAATTGGATCTGTACAAGATGGCAATTCCGCTGATTGATACAGATGTTCTGAATGCCTGGGAACTTCTGAGAAGTCATGCTTCATTCGACTCACTTAGTGCTATTCAGCAAGAGAAGCTCGAATCTATCCACGCCTTGACTGATCAATTTGTAGCTGCAGATAAGTATATCGTGATCTCACCATTATGGAATCTGAGTATTCCTCCAATGCTGAAAGCATATATAGATACGGTTGTCATCGCTGATAAAACATTCATGTATACGGCCAATGGACCTGAAGGCTTACTTAAGGGCAAGAAGGGAATTCATATTCAAGCGCGGGGTGGAACATATTCTGGGGATAAGAGCTTCTTGGAATTTGGAGATAGCTACCTAAGGACGATTATGAGCTTCCTCGGGATAGATATGATGGAATCGATCATAGCAGAGGGCATGGCTTATTCTCCAGAGAAAGCTGCTGAGATTAAGCTTGCAGCTGTTCATTTGAGTCAGAGCGCCGCAAAGGAAATGGCGAGCGCATAGTTATTAGTAGCTCTAAATTTAATAGCTGGTAAACAGGAGCCCTTGCTCATGGTTCATTCCATGAAGAGGGTTTTTCTTATGAAGAATGGTTGAGAAAAATATATTTTGTTCAACAGAAACGGGTAGTGTATAATGTTTGGCAATTGAAGATTATTCCAGATTAGGGGGTTCTCCATGTCCAGTATGTTATTAAAGCCGATGGGTATTGGTCAATTGATCGATCGGAGCTTTCAGCTGTATCGCAAACATTTTGTTAAACTTGTGTTAATCATGCTTATTCTATTCGGACCTATTTATCTACTTCAGAGCCTGCTTCTAACTAATGAGCAGCCTACAGGTTCGACAAGCATATTCGAGCAGCTCCAAGAGGATGCATCTTTCGAAGAGATGATGCTTGCTATTAGTGAGAACACGAATACGATGGATATATGGCAGGTTGTCTTGTTCTTTCTCGTGGTTTTACCCGTGCTCCTCCTGATTGTGGCCCCTGTCGCTGTTTCCTCTATCGTTTTTATGGTAAGAGCATTCTTGTCTGGTGATACCATCCCAGAGGTAGGCGAGCTGCTGCGAAGGTCGTTTAGCAGGTTAGGACCTTTGGCAGGCAGCACGGTACTGGTCGGGCTCATATGGTTCGGTATATATATAGTTACAGCTATCGCGTTGACGCTCATGATTATAGCTGGTGCGCTCATTGCCGGTGTCATGAACGGGTTTGAAGGTGCGGGTCCGGGTGCAGGTCTGATCATATTCATGGTACTTGGTGGAATTATACTATTCTTCGGATTTGCGCTGCTATTATCGTTCTTCGTCATTCGCTTTGGCTACTATCTTCCTTTCGTTGCACTTGGTGAAGAATCAATTGGTATCGGGAGAAGCTGGAGAATTACCCGCAAGAGCTTCTGGAGATTGTTCTTGATGTATCTAGTCCTCTCCATTGTTATATATATCTTCATTATTGTAATAACACTTCTACTAGCTTTTGTGATGGGTGATGGGTTAGTTCCCCAGCTGTTGCAGAGTTTGGTGACGATTGTGCTTATGCCATTATGGATAATTCCCTATACATTAAGCTTCTTTGACCTGAAGGCGCGTAACGAAGGAACAGGATTAGAGGCACTCATTCAGAGTACAATTCAAGATAATGAGCCGATAACAGCTCATGAGTGAGGAGCTTCAGGTGACAGAAGACAAGGAATTGCTAGAGGAAATTCTGTCTCGGGACGAATATAGGGACTATTATCATGAGAGTGAAGGAGGATTCTGGGATTTTCTCGATCCATTCTTCGACTGGGTGAAGGGCTTCTTCCCAGATATTGGCGCCCCATCGGATGGGGTGATTTCCTTGTTCACCTACGCTCTTATTGCTATCTTGATCATCATATTGGCATTCGTTATTTATTGGTTTGTTAAGCAAATTGTTCGTCAGAAGCATGCTGGCAGAACCCAATCCTACTTACCCGTTGATGGACTGATCCAGTCTTATGCGTATTATTGGAAGCAGGCTTTGGCGTGCGACGCTCAGGGGAATTGGAGAGAGGGGATACGAGCTGTATTCCTCTCGCTTGTATTCTACTTAGACGATCAAGAACAGATTAGGGTCGAAAGGTGGAAAACAAATTGGGAATACGCCAGCGAGCTTGCGAATTCGGAGATCAGCCTAATCACGTTATTCCATGATTGCTCTATCTTGTTCGAACGCACCTGGTATGGGAATGAGTCTATTGACCAGCAGCAATTCCATTCCATATTTAGCCGTGTTGAGCAAGTGGTCGGAGAGGGGGATGCGTTCCGACATGCCAAGAATGAATAAGCTTTACGTAGGATTAGTGATGACGGTTATCAGCTTCTTGTTAATAGGGTATTGGGTTGTGAAGCCAGCATTAGTGGATTATCGAGCGTATGTTTCCTTCTCTCCAGACCTCGACGGAACTAAAGCTTGGAGAGAGCTGTTGGAGCAGCGGCAAAGTCAGGTAAAGGAATGGAGACTGACTTGGAGGGATCTGCCTGATCATGGGAATCAGCTATTAGTTGCTATACAGCCAGCTGGAATTACAGATGAGGAACGGGCCGAGCTATACAGCTGGATAGAGCAAGGAAATGATATGATTCTGTTCCATTATGCTCCTCGTGGTTGGGAACGTTTCTCCTTAGAGGAGCTAGACCCGGAATCGGGGATATTGCAGGGAGAAGAGCAAGGGCAAGAGCAAGGGCAAGGTCGATCATCCGGGGAGAAGGTTGATGTAGGTGATGGTATGGAACAGTCGGATGATCTGCATAGTGTTTATGTGGGTGAGAACACCGTAGGTGAAGGGTTAACTGCCGAAGTGTTAACATCATACCGACTTGCAGGGGGACCGGAGCTGCAGGAAGTGCTGTTCATGGATGACCAAGGTATATTGGGAAGCCGAGTGGATGTTGGGGCTGGCAGCTTGACGGTTATATTAGCGCCAGATTGGTTGACGAATGATTCGATTCTGGATCATTCACACTTCGAGCTCGTCTGGCGGCTGTTCGACAAGAGCTGGGATGCGGTGTGGATCGATGAGACACACCATGGCTATCAGCAGAAGCCCGGCCTGCTGGTGGTTTATCCCGCTTGGCTCGTGCTAGCCTGTGTGCAGCTAAGCATAGCGCTGCTGCTCTGGCTATGGCTGCGAGGCAAGCGCTTCGGCACCGTCCACACGCCTCGGGCGTGGACGGTGCGCCGTGGCGACGAGACGCTGCAAGCCGTCGCCGGGTGGTATGAGCGCCTCGGCCATCGGGCCGCAGCGCTCAACCACCAGCAGCAGCTCTTGCGGCAGCTGCTGTACGAGCACTGGGGGCTCAGCCCCAGTGCTAGCACGGCGCAGGCGGCGCAGCTCGCACGCAGCCGCTGGCCGGAGACGCAGGTCGCACGACTCGTGCGCCTGCTCGAGCTTGGCCCGCCGGCGGAGCCGGGCGCGCCAATGCCTTCGCATGTCCACGCGAAGGAGTTCCTCTCGCTAACACGCGAGATGAGTGAGATGATCGCTCTGCTCGAGCAGAAGAAGATCTAAAAAAGGCTTGATTACTGGGTGGATCTGGGTGGATAGAGCTCTGGTAGATGGAGTATGGGAATACATGTTGCGTAGTCAAGGATTTGAGGAATGATCGATTACTAGGTGGCTATGGTACGGATAGATGGAGTATGGAAGTAAATGTTGGGGTTAAGTCAAGGACTTCGGAATGTTTGATTACAGGTTTGGCGGATAATATTCAAGGAGATGGCTGGGTACTTCTGATGCTATGATACCTGTGTGGTAGTTGTGCTTTTTAAGTAACTGACTTGATTCACCTGACTTGATTCACCACATGCTACATGTATTTCGTACAACTAATTAATGGAATTACCAAGTTTGGTGAAGTTTTGTTGCATTTTGTACAACTAATCCCATCTTTTATCACGATTATGTAGATTTAGCTCAAATTAGTTGTATGAAATACAATAATCTCCATACATCCCCCAAAGAAGTTAAAAATAAATGTACGAAATACACTTAATTTAGCTCATATGGTTGAAAGAGTGTCCCAAGGCAAGGCGATGTGAAGTAATTGAAGGAAATGGAGTGTCTTGGGGCACGGAGTAGAAGTAATGGCGTATGTCGAGCAAATAGAGCAAGTAGAGCAAATGAAGCATATAAAAGCCAGGCAGAGTGTGTACGAAGGAGTAGAAGCAGTCACCAAAAAACCGGATAAGGAGTGAGCAATATGCAGCTATGGCTTGAAGCGATGGAACAGAGGCTTTACGGACAGAAGCTTAATATACGACTGCTGTTAACAGCGATGCTCGCAGGCGGACACGTTCTCTTAGAGGGCGTTCCAGGGCTTGGCAAGACGAAGATGGCTAGAACGATTGCTGGACTAAGCGGTGGCGAGTACCGTCGTGTTCAATTCACACCTGATTTGATGCCAAGTGACATTACGGGCAGCGTTATTTTTAATATGAAGGACAATGAATTCACGACGATTCAAGGGCCGGTATTTACGAATATTTTGCTAGCAGATGAAATTAATCGTTCCGGTCCGAAGACACAGGCGGCGCTCTTAGAGGCGATGGAGGAGCGCCAAGTAACAATCCAAGGAAATACACATCCTCTCCCCGATCCGTTCTTCGTTATCGCAACTCAGAATCCCGTGGAATACGAGGGAACCTACCCCCTCCCTGAGGCGCAGCTAGATCGATTTTTATTCAAGCTGGTGCTCGATTATCCAAATGAGGAAGCGGAGCAACACATTCTCCGCACCCATAAACCCTTCATAGAGGAACGGGAGCATCCACTCATTCCTGTAATGACGACAGAACGAATTACGCAATTACAGAGGCGGCTTTCACAGGTTGTTATAGAAGAATCACTAATTGCCTACGTCACGACGATCATTCGGAATACCAGAGCTTCGAAGCGGGTTCAGCTCGGGGCAAGTCCGCGTGCTGGCATAGCCATTCTGATGGCGAGTAAGGCTTGGGCGATGATAGAGGGAAGAAGCTATGTAACACCGGACGATATTAAGCTCGTTGCTCGACCGGCATTAAGACATCGGCTGCTGCTAACACCACAAGCTGAATTGGAGGGCGGAACAAGTGACCAAATCATCCAAGACACGTTGGCCTCTATTCCGGTACCTCGGTAAGCTGCTGTTTCATGACTTTGTCGTACCCACCCGGAGACTTATTCTCCTTATGGCCATTGGTAGTATAACGATTACACTCGGTTACATTCTCGGAGTCGGGATGTATGCTTTCTGGGCATATAATAGTCTATTGCTTGTATTCAGCGTTATCGATGTAGTATTACTTCCACGGAGAGCAGAGTGGACCATTCAACGATTACTTCCAGAGCGTGTAGATGTTCGACAGCAATTTGAAGTGCAGCATATATTAACAACTCGCAAGCCGCATTACGTTCGAATCGAGCTGATGGATGACCTACCGAGGAGCTTTGCAGTTAGTGACCATAGCAGCTACGCTGAGACATCACAATCAGCTATGTCAGAGAAAGCATCAGGTACATTCAATGGAACGGCCGGTACATACGTTTATTCAGCCCGGGCCGAAGAGAGAGGCCTATATACATTAAAACATGTATTCCTGCGCTACTATGGGGGGCTTGGGTTGTGGAAGAAGCAGGCTCGTATAGAGCTACCGCAAGAGATTCGCGTCTATCCAGATCTTTCGGCTGTGCGAGGTGTGCTCGGTTCCTTGCAGCATGCACTTATACTTGATGGTAATCGAATTCATCGCAAGCATAGAAGCGGTTCGGATTTCCACTACGTCCGTGACTACTCTGAGGGTGATGAGCCGAGGCATATTAACTGGAAAGCATCTGCCCGCACAGCAAAGCTGATGACGAATGAATACCGACCGGAGAAGGGTAAGATTGTGACCCTATTGCTGGACTGTGGACGGATGATGGGGATTGAGCTGGATGGTCAGGTGAAGCTAGATCGTTGCTTGGAGGCAGCTTTAGCGCTGGCGAGCGTAGCGTTGAAGCAGGGAGACCAAGTATCTCTACTAGCGTTCTCTAATCGGGTTAAGCTGTTTATCCCTCCGGGTAAGGGAATTGCCCATCTCCACACACTAACTGAAGCTGTATATGATCTACAGCATGATTTTGTAGAGCCTAGCTATAGCGCGGCCTTAGCCTATCTACAGCGATATCTGAAGAAACGTTCATTCATTGTACTCTTCTCCGATATGGAAAGCTATCTATATGACAACGGCTTACTGCCTTATATGCAGCGGCTGCGAAGAGGCAATCCCGCGCTCCTGCTGTCACTCGGTGATCCACTCTTATATGACTGGGCGAGAATTCAGGCTGAGGACAGTCATCATGCATATATTCTGAGTATTGCTCATAAATTCACCGTAGATCGCAAGCGATACATATACACTATGGCTGGGAGGGGCATCCCTGTACTTGATGTGCCCGCTGACCAGCTGACGTTAAGCGTCGTCAACGCCTACTTGGATCTCAAGGCAAGAGATGCCCTGTAACCGTGAACGCCATACACATAATAGATGACTAACAGCAGTAAAGTAACACCAGCCACCACATATTTTACATCTAGGGAAAGCGTTGAAGGGGTAATGTAGCCCTCGATGATACCAGCGATGATGAACAAGGGGATTGTTCCGAGCATCAATTGAGCGGATTCCTTGGCGGTTTCGAGCAGACGATGCCTTCGAGAATAGATGCCAGGCACGAATATGCGATAGCCCATATACAATCCCGCACCACCGGCTATGAAGATCGCAGCAAGCTCAATAACACCATGGGGAAGAATGTACGCCCAGAACACGTAGCTCTTCCCGGCTTGCATGAATACCGCCGCTAAAGCGCCAATGAGTAACCCGTTCATGATTAACAAGTAAACTGTACCAATCCCAAGCGTGATTCCACTCACGAAAGCCAGCACGGCAACCTTAATGTTGTTCGTCATAATCTCCGTTGACATCATAGGGCTGTGCAAGTCCTCTCGAGGCAGCTCGGTCTGAGTAGGGTCAATCCCTTCCGCGATACTCGCAGGTACGATTAAGGTAAGATTCAACGGATCGGCACGGACTGCCAGATAACCGGATACACCACCGATTGCGAATAACAGCAAGGCGAAGATAATGAACAATGCACGAGCCCCAATTAAAGCTGGAAAATAAAACAAAAAGAACGTCCTCAGCTGCTGAGTACTCTTATTGCTCTCCTGGTACATTGTATTATGAGCGCGGGCAACGAGATGATTGAGCATGACAGTTGCCTCGTTCGTAGGATACAATGTCTGCATCGTTGCTAAGTGAGCGGATACCGACTTATACAATTCGGTAAACCGATCAAGCTGTATGGCTTGAAGCTTGGATTTTTTCTTATTCATCCGGTTGAGCAACGATTCGAGCTCCGTCCAGGTCGCTTTATTGTCTCTAATAAATCGATTAATTTCCACAGTATTGACCTCCACATGCATGCTCTTGTGTCCATACTAACATATTTCCCCAATTCTAAGGAGGCACTATGTACGAAACTTTAGAAAAGCGGCAAACCATCGTTACGCCAGAGCAAGTGCAGCTGCAATTCCAAACTGCAGGAATCGGCAGTAGAGCGATGGCGCATTTATTGGATGGATTGATCCTTGTGCTACTCAATGCAGGCATTCTCGCAGCTCTCTTCGGACTTGCCTCTTTAGCAGAGGAAGGGACCCCTACTGCTTCCTCTGAAGCAGGTGATTATGCAGCCGCCATATTCATCATCCTAGTGATATTGATTAATGTAGGTTACTTCATCTGTACGGAGTACTATATGGCAGGGCAGACGCCGGGCAAACGAGTATGTGGTCTGCGTGTTCTTCAGGACAATGGTCAGTCTGCCACCTTCCTATCTGTGATTATCCGCAATTTCTTTCGATTATTGGATATGCTGCCTACGTTTTATTTTCTGGGAGTAATGTTGATGCTCTTCAGTAAGAAGGACAAACGGTTAGGGGATATGGTCGCGGGAACGATGGTGGTGCTGGAGCTCCAGAAGGTAAGGGCAAGGCGGCGCAGAACAATGGATAAAGCTATTGCCAAATGGCAGAGCAAGCTACCTGAACTCCAGCTTGAAGAGGGGCGAATTCAGGTATTCAATGCGCAGGATTGGTTGATGCTAAGCACATGGATGGATAGCTTGCCAACCATGCACTATACCCGATTAGATGAGCTCGGCAAGCCGATTGCAGAGTATATAGCTGCTAAGCTGCAGCATCCACCTGAGGCCACAATGAGCACACAAGC
>DFXU01000054.1 GCA_002383285.1 Caryophanales bacterium UBA4100 | reverse complement strand
TTAATTGGGTGCTGCCAACACCATCATATAACACTCTAACCTGTACACCCGCATGGGCCTTTGCAATTAGAAGCTCTTGAAATCGTTGCCCCACTTGGTCGGATCGAATTGTGTAGAACTGAAAATGAATATGGTCAACCGCCTGAACAATCGCAGCTAACATCGCAGTATAGGTCTCATTACTATCTACATAGACGGTCACCTCATTCCGCAAGGTCATCGGTGCATCGTCCAGACTTTCCAGATAACTGAATGCACGCTGATGGTCCCGTACCATTCGTTCATCCAATTCCCTCAATTGGCCAACCTGCTGTGTTAATGAGGCTAAGAATGCGCGTGTTTGGGTCGACATCTGACCTCCAGCATGCTTTACTCGCCGCTTCTTCTTATATCCCTGTGCTAGAAAATAGTACAATACAAGCCCGATGACCGGGATAATGATCATGATTGTTAACCAAGCAACCGTCTTACTCGGATTACGGTACTCGGCGAATAACACAGTAATCGACTGCGCCATGAATAATCCCAGAATGATGATCATCCACATGTGCTGATTAAGCCTCCTTATCGTAAATCATAAGTGTGCCTAACGAGCACATTGATTTGCAGCCTAGAGTTATCTAGTGGAAATCGTAAATCAGTGTGAAGATACTTAAGTCAACTACTCTAAAGGTTGTTCTTTATTAAGAATCCTGCTATACTTAAGATTATCATATCATTAATCAAGGAACCCAAAACTATACATAGAGGATGCATGCAGATGATTGAGGATATTGGAAATCGTATACAAAGCCTTCGACTGGCAAGGAGCTTGTCATTATCAGAATTGGCGCAACGAGCGGGTGTTGCCAAATCTTACTTAAGTAATGTAGAACGGAATATACAATCCAACCCATCAATTCAATTCCTTGAGAAACTAGCCGATTCCCTCCATGTTACGCTTGATCTGATCTTGTATGGAGATGCAGCGAAGACCGTAGGTCAGCTCGATCCGGATTGGCATCAGTTAGTTAAAGAAGCCATGGCTTCTGGCATCAGTAAAAGCCAATTCAAAGAATTCTTGGAGTTTCAGCAGTGGAAACAGAATACAGATCAGAGTAAATAAATGTATGGATAATATCTTTGGTCAATGTATGTATGGCATATGTATGATCAATGTAAGAACTGTCTGATCTCCTGGGGTGTGATCCCCATTTTTTTGGCCTCCAATATTAAGTAAACCCATTCAAGATCAAGCTTCTCATACTTGTCCATCTCTAATTCCCTATGGTTCACCTCAACCGCATTATTCACACTAATTCCTCCCAAGGTATAATCATTATCTACAGCAATAGATAAGATTATTTGTCTTAGGTACAGAGTACTAAATTATTGTGGAAAAGGTTGTCATACTGTGTATGAATTTTTTGTCTATTATTGTATCATTACACCGAAATGGACGAATTAGTTGAGTTATGAGCAGTTCGACACATAAATCACATGGGTACATCGATTAAATGGTCCTTATACCATTTCAGAAACTTCACTAATATTGTATATTCTTGAATCTGAGATTTATCAATCCCCGTTTTTTTAAATTCATTCATAAAATCAATCCATTCTTTCTCCAAATGTTGCACTTTCAACTGATCCGTCTCATTCTGCAGTAAATCGTTTAGATCCATGTTCAATGCTAATGCAATTCTCTCCATCACTTGGATAGAGGGATTCTGTTTTAACTCTCTCTCGATATTACTTAAATAGGATTTGGAAATCCCCACTCGGTTAGCAAACTGAGATAACGTATATCCTTGTTTTTTGCGGATATCACTAATATATGTACCGAACATCAACTATCCCCCTCTCTAGATATAATTACCTATGTTGGCTTCTGTATCGTAACCATTCGGATTATTAGACTGCCATCGCCATGAATCCTCACACATGTGTTCTAGGCTTTTCTCTGCAATCCATCCAAGTTTGTGTTTGGCCTTAGTTACATCTGCATAGCTAATAGCAGCATCTCCTAGTCTACGTTGAGCAATGCTATAGGGAATACTCCGACCAGAAACCCTCTCAAAGGCAGTAACCATATCTAGCACACTATATCCTTGTCCAGTTCCAAGATTATAGGCTTCTACACCGCTGATTAGCATGACTTGATCCAGAGCACTGAGGTGTCCCTTAGCTAGATCTACAACATGGATATAATCCCGTACACCTGTGCCATCATGAGTTTGATAGTCATTGCCAAAGATGTGAAGCTCCTTCAGTTTTCCAACCGCAACTTGAGTTATGTATGGCATAAGATTGTTCGGTATACCATTAGGATCTTCACCGATACGACCACTCGGGTGAGCGCCAATAGGGTTGAAGTACCGTAATAAAGCTATGCTCCACTTAGGATCAGACACATACACATCACGCAAAATGTCTTCGATCATCTGTTTCGTTCGGCCATAAGGATTCATCGCTTGCAACGAATAATCCTCCGTAATCGGCATTCGCTCAGGCATTCCATATACAGTTGCAGAGGAGCTGAACACCATCTTGTTCACACCGAACTTGTTCATCACCTCGCATAGGACTAAGGTCCCTGCGATATTGTTGTGATAGTACGTAAGTGGCTGGCTCACAGATTGACCAACAGCTTTAAGTCCGGCAAAATGGATGACCGCATCAATCTTATTCTCTATGAATACGCACTCCAGATCTTCTCTATCAAGCAAGTCTATTCTATAAAACTTGAAATCCTTGGCTGTCAGCTCTCTCACTCTCTGAAGTGATTCCAAGCTGCTATTCATCAGATTGTCGACAACAACAATCTCATATCCTGCATTCAATAGCTCTACGCAGGTATGGCTGCCTATGTATCCGGATCCGCCTGTAATTAATATAGTCATATGTAAATCCTCCTTCAAAATTTGTTCATTATAACGAACATTACGAACAGAAAAATTGAATACTATTAGTTCATCATCTTTATATTGTAGTTCTTTATAAAGAACAAGTCAATCATTATGTAAACAGAAAACCTAGCGAAAAACTAACCGATAGGTTTCTAGTTGTTTCTAAATTATCGTATTATCTAACAGTCTAACATAGGGTGCAGACCCCGTAACCGTTACTTCATTAAATACACATTTCGTTATGGTAGCTGACTTATCTTGTCTCAACCAATGCATATTCACCTTCGTGTTTTCTAAATATGAACCGGCAATAATCGCTTTATTCTGATTGTCTGCCTTACCAATGAATGCATTCACAAAATTACTGTCCGTTATTAATGTGCGACCGTCCAGAACCGCACCAAGACCTTGGAACGTACAGTTCTGGGCAATGATTTTTCTCGTGTATTTAGGATCATTCGAGCCTAATTGAATATCTGTTGCGCCCAGCAAACCGGTTTTAACTCTAATAAATTGACTGTCACTGATATTACTGCCCTCAACCCGTGCTGAGCCCTCTATTAATGTTAAGCCTTGGATGAGGTTAGGTCGTCCTGCATAGTTATTAGGCACTAGAATCGAGACATCAAAATTCTTCACGGTAACATTATTAATTACCGCACCTGCAGCAAGTAAACTAAAGCGAGGAGTAAGTGCGTTATCTGTTCGCCAATCCCTCTCCACCGTTATGTTGGATATATAACATCTACCATAATTGTATCTACTAATATTAAATCCCGATTGACCGCCATTACTGATGGTTACTGGTGTTCCACCCTTGGTCTCAGACACTTGAAAGCTGTTCGACGTAATGTTGATCGTATAATAAAGCTTATCGACACTAATTCCAGCAGGAACCTTCCCTCCCCATTGCTCAAAGCAGATCTGAGCACCATTGCCCATACCGTGAGGTGAGCTATACGAGAATGTTCCAGTAGAAGGGTTTACAGTCGGGGTTCCGAAGTATCCATACACACTAGAACCGTATACCATACCGTCCTTTACCTGACAATTCTGTACCACTGCACCTCTAACGTCCAAAAACTTCAAATTGCCATTACGAAATACAGCCCCGTTCACAAAATTATCTCCTTGAACCCACAGCTCACATCCGATAAAGGTGTTGTTGAGAAATTTCACATAGCTGTAGTTAGGGTTTGAACTGATTCCTCCAACGTTATAACCTTCAAACGTATTATTAGTCAGGGTTATATTGGTTCCATCTGCATTAACAAAATGCCCCCGAGTGTTATGATGGATATAATTGTTATCAATGTAAATTCTATAGTTCAGTTCTAATCCATCCGGCCGCTCTGCTGTCTTGTAAGGGATATTGCTTTCACCTACCATGGATTCAATATCTATTCCGAACATGGGAGCCGTTCCATTACGAAAGTTAGTTGTAACCCCATCATCATCATAACCGATATGATGGATTTTATTACGAAACACATAGACATCGTTAGATGCGGTTAGGGAAATACCTTGTCTTCTGCAATGATGAATAGTGCAGTGCTGAATATAGATTTGCTGACCCATCTGCTCCTGAGTATATTGTGTTGGATCAATATGATGTTCTTCCCAACCTGTGAATATGCCATCACCTGTACAATTCGTTATATCGACATTCGCGATTTCAATATTATTGGAACCTAACATACCTATACCATGCCCGCCCTCATGGGTATAATATGAATTATCAATCTTGGCACGGATCTCTGCAATTTTCGTATCGGTCAGCTGAGAAGAGGTTATATCGATAGCAAAAACCATCTTATTATTGTCAACGATTCCACCCGCTTCATTCAAAAACCAGCCTCTGCCCGTAGGATTAGCCGGCGCAAATCCACCATTATCTCTATGTCCAACAAGCGTATCGCTAGATACGGTATCTTTGTATTGGTAGAAATGATAGTTTGCAGCACTCACCCCATCAATCTTCCACAATCTGAAGTTAGATAATAATCCTGGGTGCTCATAACGATCTAGAATCTCACTGCGAATCCAATTGGGATCATCGTTCAGTGAACCATCGGGATTAATGCCTCCTCTCACAAAACCCACGTATATTTCGTATATATGGGTCTTCTTGTCCCCGACTATGCTTCCTCCGGACACCTTGGCGTTATAGGTGTGCTTCAATTGAAAGATATTATAGTTGGGGGATGACGTGGTTTGCAATTGTATCGTACAATCGTGTGGCATCTCAAAGTGCATATCGCTCGGTATCACAATCGCTGAGAAGGATATAGGGTCCATCTGTACTTGATACATGCCTCTGGGCAGAACCACATGATGATACCCTTGTGACTTCGCCCAAACCATGGCAGCATTAATCCCAGTCGTCGTAGCTATCGAATCTGAACCATCATTCTTAATATTCCATCTGCTCAACTCAATCACATATGAACTTGAATAACCTCCAGGATCCGTATTCAAAAGCACATCCCAATCCGCCTCAATATTGGCGTTTATCACTTTTCTCACCTACATACACATCCTCTCTACTTATATAGCATAGTATGTAGATGACATATTAATAGTCTGTACGTATTCTCGCAATTCCGAATAAATATTTGAACTCCTCTGTTCTGTAGAAAATAACTATGAGTATACTTGTTAATACTGAAAATTATTAAATTAATTAACCAACTCATTTAATGGAAAAGGAAACCCGATATAACCCTTAGATCCCTCCATAGAAACAACTTTGGCTGGCATCCCTACCGCAACGCCGTTATCTGGAACATCTTTGGTTACAACTGCATTTGCACCGATCGCGGCATTGTTTCCTATTGTAACTGCTCCTATAATCTTAGCACCAGCACCCATATAAACGTTATTTCCTATTGTAGGAACACCTTTATATTTACCACGATTACTCATGCCAATAGTAACGCCTTGCATAATAACACAATTGTTACCGATTTTAGCCATGCTGTTTACTACAATTCCACCATAGTGACCAATATAAAAGCCTTTACCGATGTCAGTCTTTGTGGAAATATAGATCCCGTATTTATACTTATATCGTTGTAACATTATCATAGACAATCCATAAAGAGGAAACCACAGTTTATTCTTCATGCTTAGATATCTGCACAAGCGGAACCAGAACATATAATGGAATCCTGCAAACATAAATTGACGATAGAATACTTTTTTCATATTTACCTCCATTGACTCTTCATAACGGTACAGGTCAGAGTACCAATATAGTTTTAATTCCCTAAACGACATAAACGTTCTCCTCCATAATCATTTTTTTCATCCGATTGAACTTGAAGCACCTTCAGGTGCCGTTGTTTGACTTTATCACCTTTTTCATCCTTACACATCATTGTGGAAATTTAAATTCATAGCGTAAAATGTCTACGATTTAAACAGTTTTCGCTTTAATCTAGATGCTTGTGAAAGTTTTCCTAGAATCGTTTTACCAATTCCCAATATATATTTGAATTCGTTTGTTTTACGAAATAGTGCAATATAAATCCCATTGACAACGACGATGCATACAAACCCTTTAAATGATAATTTCAACAAAGTATCAGATGGGATAAAATAGCATACAAAGTTTGCAACAAGATATGCTCCTATTCCTATGGCGGCATAGTAAGCATATTGTTGATAATAGTTCCTAACTGGCTTATTGAATACTTTTTTATATACAAGGTAAGGTGTTGTCCAGAAAGGCACCAACAATGAACTGATCAAAGTGCCAATAAAAATACCTACTATCCCTATAAATTGAACAAGTGTAATAGAGACGATTAGATTGATCGCAGCTTGGCATAACGGAGCATACCGATCCTCATGGAAGATACCTGCTGTTGTCTTCACAGTGCTTATTGAATTACGCATGCCTCTTTCATAGAAAGTGAGTATTAATATAATTAGAACCGCGTGCCCCATCACGTATTGCGAGCCGATCCATACTGTAATGAATGGCGGAACAGTTATATATAACAATATGGTGAACATTGAATATAGCCAGAAGTTAAGCAGCATCGTTATTTTATATATGCTATATATTTTCTCAGCATTTTCTTTGGCCACCAAATTTCCAACACTATGATACATGTTATTAAATATTTGATTGATAAACGTCCTGCATATATCCATTAACATTTTATAGTTCGAATATAGCCCGACTGCAGCAATACTAATAAACGAAGAAATCAGTATACTATCGACTCCAAAGATGAAATATACACCAATATTCTGCAGAACAATCGCTTTTATATTTCTCATGAGGTTGGCTCTAGTTTCAGAATCTAATTTATTAGTTACTTTATTTTTTAGAAATGGATATATCCTGTCCACGATCATGGCTAAAATTATCGAGGTTGTTATCGTGATAATGCTTTCTACTATCAGGAATAAGATATAATTTTCAGTGTAGATTAGTATTGCAATTTTCAGGCATGTGGAAATAATGGAGGATACCATATAAATGCTTGTGATAACATAATTTTTTTGGTTCACATTTAAAAAAGATTGCTTATACATAAATAGGTAAGGAGTAGCGGTGTTAATAAGAAACAAGAAATATATCAAAGTGATATTTTCAACGCTTGAGTCTTTGATAAACACGTCTAGAAAAGGCAACATTATCAAACCAAGCAAAAACACAATCAGAGCGATGACCGCATAAGCATTTCGATACAATCTCATTAACACATTTATCTTAAGCTGGTCCTGGTCAGCTACTGGCTTATACAGATTATATATTATGCTCGAGCCGATTCCGGCCTCTGCCAAAGACAGCATAGCTAACATACTGGTGAACAGAGCGTTGATTCCTAAATACTCAATACCTAGGCTGCTAATGAACACAGTTCTGGAGATAAAACTTAGTGCTGTGATCATAATCTGACTTCCCAGGCCGGCCGAAATATTCATAATTGTATGTTTTATTCTCATTGGATCTCCTTATATTATTCGGTTAAATAACGATATTCACTCAACAAATGCGATTTTGTTAATTAATTCTTGATACATGTCTTCTTTTTTAATATTGGATATATTCCCACCTAAAGTATAAGTCTGATCGAATTTTTTAGTTCTACTGATGAGTTGATTATTTTTCTCAATATATTGCTCTATTGTCGCTATCGCTTTAGCAGGATTTCCGGCAGCAATGACTCCTTCCGGTACAGACCTTGTCACTATACTCCCAGCCGCTATTATTGAGTTCTTGCCAATAGTGACTCCCGGCATAATTAGAGCTCTTGCACCAATAAATACATTATCTTCAATTGTTATACTTCCAATCTTTGTGTAATCATTCAATCTTTTTGTACTGGCATCATGGGCCAATAAGTAAACTTGAGGCGCAATTGTTACGTTATTGCCTATCTTAATTAGCCAACAATGAGAGTAATCAAAGGTTACACCTGGTTGAATCGAACAATTCTCTCCTATTTTCATACCTAATTTGATATAATCCTCCAACCATATTTCATCAAGCAAATACTTTCGAATCCTTGCCTTCAGAAAGTATAGAATTCTTGCTATCATAAGTAATTTCAACTCCTTGGTATTGCAATAATAGACTACTGACTCTAATGCAGAATCCTTGTGTAAAAGGAAGGGTGTTGAATAACACAGAGTATACCCCTATGTCTTTCGTATCTCCTTGAGAGAAATCAATCGCCCCATTTCTTCTCGTCACCTTCATTAGATAACTAACAGCCTTCTCAGTACTATCTAAACACTCTTTAGAAATTTCACTTATTGTCGAGGCCTTCAACATGAGCCAACCTAATGTTGCTGTGGCTGAAGAGTCAGGTCTACATTCCTCCCTTGTAACAGTCCAATTCCAACTTCCGTTGTTCTGTTGAAGCTTCATAGCTGCAACTGCAAATTTCCTAACGATATCCTTCAATACAAGCTTGTAATGGTGATCTTCCGACAATTCGTCCCAAGCATCGACAACCCCTATAGCAAACCAACCAAGGCCTCTTCCCCATCCGTATAATCCAAGCGGCACTTTGTTGTCATGCTTATAAGCATGACTTGGGATATAATGATTTTGCAGCATGCCATATAGCTCATATTCTTGAATTTGTTTGACAGCAAGTTCTATACATTCCGGTTTGTTATACTTAGTTCCATAGGCAACTAGAAATGGACATATAAAACCAATTGTATCGACATAACGATAGCTTTTCATAGACTTTCTATATTGTACCGTACCATCTTCACCAATATGTTCCTGGATCATTTCCCAAGTTTTATCCAATGCATTCTTATATTTATCCAAATCAATGAATTCTAGTTTCATCAGGGAATATGCAATAATAGATGCATCTACATGTACTGGATTTGTCCTCCAATTACCAATACTATCAAATTTCGAATTCAGGAATTTCCTGATTTGGTTAATAATTTCTTGGTCGTCATGATGCTTTATATATTCAGATAAGCCTAATACCAAAGCCGCTTCTTGCCAATGCTGTATTGTATCCTTAGAATATTTCCCTTTTAACATGTCAACGATAACTAATCTTGTATTGTCAGTCACTTGGATCTTAGGCGTTTTACCCACCCATTTAACACCTATTGTTGTTACTGATTTCGCCCATATTTTTCGATTATCATATCTACCAATATTGATCCTGCTTAACCAGGTTATAAATACTGGTACTATGTCAATTGCAAAGATGATCGTAATGATAATCAGTAGGATCAAGTAGATGACCTGGCTAATCATATACCCACTCCCTTCCTTTGGTTGATTAATTCATACAACTTGTTGATTTCTGACTCCGTTCCCAACACTTCTTTTTTGAGGTTATTAATCAATTGATTTCTCAGAGGTTTGTCATCTATTAATGCTTTTATTCCTCGATAAATCGATTCAGGATTCATATCAACAATTAGCCCGTTTTCTTCGTGTGTAATCTGGTCTTTCGCTGTGCTAAAATTTGTTACTAAGATTGGCTTGTGCAGAATTTTGGCTTCATCAATAGCTATTGATTTCCCTTCAAACCTTGATGGCTGCACATAAATATCCGCTGCTTTGATATATGGATAAGGATTTTCTTTGATTCCTAGCAGTATGAATATATCTTGAAGGTTGTTTTGTTGAATCAAGGCTGTCAATTTTTCTCTTTCTTCACCTTCTCCAACGATGTACCAGGTTATCTGGTATCCGCTATCCATAATTTTTCTACAAGCCTCAATAGCCATATCAAAACCCTTCTGATCATTAAATCTTCCTACCGATACGATCCTTACCCCGCTCTTCATATCCACATTATCCAGCGCCATATTGTTTATCATAGTGGGAGAAACGATGTTATGAATAACCTGGATCTTCTCGGTATACATAGGAAATCTTTGCATTAAAACTCTAGCGCACTCTGTTGACACGGTTACTATATCAGTTAATTGATCAAAGTATTTAAGATCAATTTCGGGGTCCATTCCTAATTTGTCATAATCGTTATGAATAAACCCAATTTTCTGACTTGCTGTTACTTTATCTACACAGTAATAAACTGGGTTTTTCTCGAGGTAACCGACGGCAACGTCATAGTGCTTATCCAAGGGAAGTAAAGCCCTCGACATGTACTTCCAAACTCTTTGTTCGCATCGCGCCCTATTCTTCTCACTCCGAAATATGAATCCAGCACACAATCTGGACCAAACAATCCCAAGCTGTCCCTTTCTAATACTATTTTTTATTACTTCTTGGATAGACATATCAAAATACTTATACGTATCTGGTTCATCCAGTACATTCACTTGTTTAGGTATTCTGTTCATAAAAATCCCATCATGCTTAAAAAGTAATAAGTCTACTTCATACTTCGTGTAATCCAATGTTTCGAATAGTGATATTAAGGATTTCTCCGCACCGCCGCATTGCAGATTATTCATAACGAATAATATTCGCATCTTCATAATTTATTACCTATCAGAGCATACAGCTTATGTATCTCTTCTTCTGTCCCCAGACTTTCCTGAGATAGGTTACTGATTAAGCTACCTTGTAGTCGTTTGTCCTTGATGAGCCTTTCAATTCCATCTGCAACAGCATCTGCATTCATCTCCACAATCAATCCATTGAGGCCATTGTCAATTTGGTCCTTGGCGGTGCTGAAGTTTGTCACAACTATCGGTTTATTCAGTATTTTGGCCTCGTCAATAGCAATCGATTTCCCTTCAAACCTAGATGTCTGAGCATAAATATCAGCTTGCTGGAGATATGGATAAGGATTGGCCTTCAAGCCTAATAGTTTGAAATGATCTTCTAATCTATTAATTCTGATCAGATTAGTCAGTTTCTCCCTCTCCTCACCTTCACCGATAATGTTCCATCGAATGTTGTAACCTTTCTTTACTAATTTCTTGCAGGCCTCTAATGCCATTGCAAAATCCTTCTCGTAATTCAGCCTACCAATAGAAAGGATTATAATCTCATTGGTCGCTCGCTCATATATATCCATATTCCAATGTACTGCCATATGATTGATTGTCCGTGGTGATACGATGTTATAAATGACTTCTATCTTATGTTTATGGTTGGGAAATCTCTTGCGAAGTATGCTTGCACATTCCTCGGAAACGGTGACAATATGATCCAATTTACTGAAGTATTCGGTATCAAAGCCTGGATCCATACCTAATTTATCGTAATCGGTATGAATCCAGCCGATTTTCTTAACTGCACTCACTTTATCCACACAAATATAAGTAGACGTCTTCTCCAGAAATCCGATAGCCACATCATATTGTTTGTTTAAACATTCCAGCGATTTCGCTAGGTATCTCCAGTTGTATTGTTCATTAATTGATATCTTTTTTTTGAACACATTCAAAAATGCAAACATCATTCTACTGTAAATTAATGATAGTCTATTCGTTAACACAAGCTGTATGATAGATTCCACTAAAGGTAAAGCAAATAACTTGTATGCTGCTGGAAGGCTTAGAACATGCACTTCTTCGGGCAGAAACTCCATGAATAAACCATCATGATTCAACAAGAACAAATCAACATCATATTGACTGTAATCAATCTGTGACAACAGATTGACGAGACTTTTCTCCCCGCCACCTGCCGATAAGCTAGGAATGACGAACAACAGGTTTTTCTTCATAGATACCTCATGCCAACTCTTTCAAATATTTCACAGCTTTGTATGACATCTTCTTAATAATCGGGATAACTTGCTGCAGTTTCCGTCTAATTGCTGCTTCATCACGTACCATTTCATCAAATTTAGCTTTCAATTTGTAACTATCTGAGATTTCTTCGATACTTAATACCAATTTCTCTTCTCCGAATAAATCTTTCGATATCCCTTTGGATTTAACACTGTAACCTAACACCATCGTTGGTACACAATTGGAATAAGCTGCGATTGTTGCATGTGTTCTTGCTCCTATGAAAAATCTCATTCGAGCGATGTAGCCTTTATATTGTATGGCATTTAGATGATCGGGTAATAGAATCACTCTGTTCGTATCCTTAAATTCTTCATAATAGGTACGTAACACTTCGTAATCATTGTTGCCTTCCTGCATGACATGTGGAGTGAGAGCAATCGTCATATCAGTTGTAAGCAGAATATGCTTGATGAGACTGCTTATTGCAGCTTTTGAATCCTTATTTTTCTTCCAAACTAGAGGACTGAAGTTAAGCCCTATTGTATTCCCTTCCAACCATCCTTCAGGAAGAGCCAGTTCTTCCTTTTCCATAGTAAATGCAGAATCTGCGCATAGCTTTACATTACGAAGCCCTTTGCTTGTCAGTGTATGATAAGTAAGTGTTTCACGAGCCAGAATCAAATCGAACAATAGTAAGTCTTCTAATTTCCTCTCAGATATATCCTCTTCTCCAATCGAACAACCCCATAATACTAGCTTCTTCCCTTGTGACTTTATTCTTCGGTCTACTTCATACCAGCCGGGCTGCTCACCATAACAGTAGTTGTCTCCTCCAATCGACAAGCAAATGTCCATATCTTCAATATATTTAATAATATTGTTGTGAATTCTGCCAAGTGCATAAGATTCGTCATGAAACAGTTTTACTTTCATTGAAGATATTAACCAATCATAGGAATACTTTCTGATTCTGGAATCAGAACCATCATAGATTCCATCTAATTTATCAATCATCTGATCGGTTTCAGGTCTACCGGATGTCAGGTAAACTCTAGCATCAACCATTTTCTCCTTAATTAAATTCGTAGAGGAACGAACAATTGCCTCGCATCCCCGATTCATGCTCCCGCCATGGGCAAACATCATTATATTCATCTAAAATTCCCCCCCAGATTATTTGTTTCTAAATCTACTGTAAGCTGTGATAAAATAAAGTCCGAAAGTTGATTTCCTTTTAATTAGGTCTACAATCCATTTTTCATATCTTCCCTGACCAACACAAGAATATGTAGATAATGCTTCTCTAACATGGGGATTACCTATCATATTCTTTACATATCTGTATCTTTGTGGGAAGCCTTTAACCTTGGATGGTGTAAAATAGATATGGGTATATGAAATGACATTATTGATCAGTTTGATCGACTTTAAATACCGTACTTTCCCCTCGTCTATTTGGCTAATATATGTTGCGGGAAGTTTGGTATTGAACACCTCCAAAGCTCTCCCGAAATAATCCTGCTGCGATATATTTCTTGTAGCGCTACCCACTACCTCCCTGTAATGGTAACCTATATAGTCTATATACTTTACTGTGGCAGCATGGCTCATGAACTGCATATTAAACATGCCATCTTCTCCTAACGCAACCTTTTCCGGAAATTCTACACAATGCTTTTGAATGAGTTTGCTCTTATAAATCTTATTCCCTGCCGTATTTAGATTATCCGACTTCAGAAAGTATGGCAGAATATGTAGTTGTATGTATTCCTTATCTAAGACTTTATTTACAGGAAAGGAATACTTGATAGTCATCTTATGCCCTCCCATTTCATTCTCCAAGTTGGAGATGACTACATCACAATCTCCTTGCTTTGCAGAACTGTATAAAGTTTCGTACATATCTTCCTCTATATAATCATCCGCATCGACGAATCCGATATATTCTCCAACCGCCATCTGAACACCCTTATTCCTTGCTATACTCACCCCTTGATTGTGTTGATTGATAAGTACGATCCTGACATCCTTGTTCTGATAACGCTCAATTATCAACCTGCTTTGGTCTGTCGAACCATCGTTGACCAAGATGAACTCACATTCTTGAAGTGTTTGGCTTAACAATGATTGTATACATTCATCTAAGTAGTTCTCTGCATTGTAAACAGGAATGATCACACTTACCTTAACACTCATGTATACGATCACTCCCCTTCCCTTATGGAGCTTTAGACGATGATTTGATATAGCTTATCCAGCTCGTACCCATTGCTGTAATCCTTGCCTTTGATGTTGCTCATCAAGGTGTTCCTTAACTTATTGTCCCTGTATAACCGCTCGATACCACTTGCTATTCCAGCTATACTTAGATCACAAATTATTCCGTCTAATCCATCTATAACTTGACTAGAGGCAGTTGAATAATTTGTAATTAGTATCGGCTTTCCTATAATTTGCGCTTCTGTTACAGTAACTGCTTTTCCCTCATACCTCGAAGGCTGGACATATACATCGCATGCTTGTATATATGGATAAGGGTTGGTCTTCTTCCCTAGTAAGATAAAGCTTTCTTGCAGGTCATGTTTCGCAATCAAGCTCCGAAGCATTGCTTCATCTCCGCCGTACCCAACTACATACCATGCGATATGGCCATAGCCTCTATCCTTCAATAGACATAATGCCCGAATGGCCTGATCAATACCCTTGGCATGCGATAACCTTGCCACAGTAACTAATTTAAATCTTCGATCGGTGAGCATAGGATTATCCTCTTCACCTTCATTCACCATACTTCTGATCCATTCTGGAGAGGTTATATTCTCAAGCACCATGACTTTATGGTCCAGTTCACTATATTTCTTTAAGAATGAAGCCTTACAAGCTTCAGATACAGCAATAATATNNAAAACTTATTCCACATCTTTAAATCCGCGCTTATATTCGTCTCAACGTTCGAATAATCAGTATGAATCCATGCAATCTTCTTCTTTGCCTGAACCTTGTCAGCTATTAGATAATGTGGCCATAGGTAGCTGATCGCTACATCATACTCCTTTTCTAATTTGGGTAGAAAAGGCAATGCATATTTCCACATGAGCTGCATTTGATAATATCCAGGCTCGAGCATTTTTTTGATACTTGCTACCCAATAAGCATTTGCCTTTGATAACAGCCTGGATAATCCGATCATATAATGTTTTTCTTTGAAAACCTGTCTGATCGATTTCCGAAAGGTGGTATACGCAGCAATTTCATCTAATAGATTCAACTCGACTGGAAGCATATCTAGAAATTCTCCCTGCTGTCTGCATAATATCAAATCAGCTTGATAATGCTTGTAGTCCAGCTTCTGAGTCATACTAATAAAACTCCGCTCTACACCCCCGACCTCCATATCATACAAAGAGAACAATATCTTCTTTTTCATCATATTCCCCTTCTGGTTTATGTGCGGCATTCGCAAAATCGTTCTTTATTGTGGATTATGTTTTCATTTTAGTTCTTTATAAAGAACAAGTCAACAAAAAAATATAATGACAAGGTGAAGTAATGGGTATGCCACTTCCTATTGTTATTACAAGAGACTTGCTTCTTGATTTCTTAACAGGCTTTTAAACATACCCCGTTTTTCATTAGCAAGCTGTCTATAAGCTCCTATCTGAATAACCTTACCTTCATCTAAGACAATCACTTGATCCGCATTGCGGATTGTGGACAAACGATGAGCGATGACGATAATCGTCACGGATCCTTTAATCCGCTCTAAAGCTTCCTGTATTCTCAACTCATTCTCAGTATCTAATGCACTAGTGGCCTCATCCAGAACAAGAATAGACGGTTTTTTCAATATAGCTCGCGCCAGCACAAGTCGTTGTCGTTCCCCACCTGACAGCTTAATTCCTCGATCACCGATGAGTGTGTCGAGGCCATGCGGAAGCTTCCGAACAAATTCGACAGCCGAAGAGAATTCTAGAGCCTCCCAGATTTCTGCCTCACTGGCTTCTGGTTTAATCATCATTAAATTTTCCTTTATGCTTCCATTGAATAAGAAGGGATCCTGCGACACATAACTGATCGCTTGTCTCAGTGATAATAAATTATCCATAGTAAGAGGAGTGCCGTCTATTAATACTTGTCCGTGCACTGGCTGAAGCATTCCCATTAATATATCAATTAATGTGCTTTTTCCAGCCCCTGAGCGGCCTACAATCGCTGTCATTCGGTTTGAAGGAATTTGAATATTAATATCCTGAAGGGCATATGCCGATTCTTTATCGTTATCATAACGGAAGAATAGATCACGACATTGTATATCTCGAATGATGCGAAGGGGTTCTTCAGAATGATCATTATGACTGCCATCTAGTATTTCTTTTGCTTCCTGACACTCATTGCGCAAATCTATTAAAGACTTGAATGCCGGAATTGTCGAAGAAATCTGTTGTAGGTTGGATTGGATATCAGAAAATTTAGGCCAAAGTCGAGAGAAGATAATAATCATCACAATTAATTGCTCTGGATGCGCTTGGAATAATCCTACGGAGAAATAAATAAAAACAGCAATTAATAGAGCAGATGAAATTTTATATAAGATTTGCGAGCTCGTTCTTAATTTTACATAAGCAATTTGCTCTTGTAGCATTCCATTAGTCACTGACCCAAGCCATTTCAAACGGGATTGTTCCAATGTATTACTCTTAATATCCTTAATCCCATTCAGTTGATCGGTTATTCCTGCAAGATAGCTTTGAGCAAGCTCCGATGTTTGGTTTCCAATTGTTCGAGCTTTATTAATAAAAGATTTAGCAAATAGGACTAGAATAAGTCCGCACAGCAAAACGAACAACGTCATCTTCACAGAAAGCCACAAAGCTAGACCAATTTGGAATAGTGTGAAAATGAGTGAAGCAACTAACAGTAAGAATAAATTCATTCCAGAAATAACTCGGGCTAGTTCTACTGTCATATTGGTAATTAGCTCCGAATTTCTCCTCTTAACAAAGTAATTCCAATTAGCTTGTAATAACAATCTGTAAGTCTCAATTCTTAATTGGCGGCTAAAGCTATATATAATCTCGACATTGCGGATAGCCAAGTTTCTCTGCAAGAGGTTCTGACATACAACGATCAAGATGTAAATTCCTAGTATAATTGGAAGTCCTAACGTAGCTGGTAACGACTGTAGGAAACTGAAGATTCCCAGAATGGGAATCGCCTTAATATCTAAGCTGAAGATTCCACTCACATGAATTAGTGGAATTAATAGGAAGATTCCAATGCCCTCAAGGAGGCTTATTATGACCATTCCGATAAGATTGACATATAGAATGTTGCCTGTATAAGCATATAAGCGCTTCATAAAGTAGATCACATATTTCATTTGGACCCTCCTTCTGGCAAAGCATGCTTCCTCGTCTTTCTCAAAGCCCATATGAGGGGACGAAGAGGGAAGTAGAGAAAATGAAGCTTCACTGGCAGCGGCAATGTCTTCGCATCCTCAGGATATGGATACAAAAAACTAAGAATAAATAGCATTCTAAGCCGAAATGACATTAATGAAAATAAATGACGTTCATGATACTTTGAGATATATGCTGGAATAGGTTCTGTGTGAAGATTAACCATCTGTCGAATATAGAACATGGCGTCCTGCGCTAATCGCCTTGATCGATTGCCGTCCATGATTGCTTTCATCTGCTCGGTTATTGGTGTGAGGAGTAAGTTCTCAGCCAATATCATCGCTTGACCTCCAATATGAACATATTCATATTTGTGCAATAATTTCTTTAGCTGATTCCAATCAATGTGTTGCTTTAAAATTCTATCAATGTCCACCAACCAACGAAGCCGAGACCAGCCATGACGAGCACCATGAGATATCAGGAACAGGAACAAATCTTCTCTTCCCAAGTAATATACCGGATAACCAGTAAGTGTACTTTCCCGCTTGCGATCCCATAACTCTCGAAAGCTCGGTTCCCTTGACGGTCCAGGGTTCAATCGCCAATGAATTTCAAGCTTAATCCTTGTGGAAGGGTGAAAGAAAGTGATATGGTGATGTCTCCACTTCCAATCACCTAATACCGTTTGAATGTATTCATCCTTCTCGTAGCCTAGCTCTAAGAATAATTCCTCCGCGCGATCCAGGTCCTCAATGGGGATGATTAAATCCAGGTCACAAGACGTACGGAGAGATATATCTCCATACAGGTCCAATGCAATCACAGGCCCTTTGAGGAATATGGATCGAATCTGATTGTCGCTTAACATTCTACATACCGATTCCATAGCTCCGCTCAGATGAAGCATTTGGAAAGTGTTCTTCTGGTATTCTCGACGCAGGCATTCCATTACCTGTGTGGGTATCCACCCTGCATTAATCGTCAATTCTTTTAACCTTTTATATATGATGGGATATACCCGATGATGTCTTGAGAGCTCAAGAAATCGATCCCAGTTCACAGCTTCGAATACATGTTGACTTAGCTGCATTTCATCCTTTGACTTATTCATAAGCAAGAGCAACAGGCTCAATTCTTTAGGCAAGGATTCACGATTCATAGGTTCATTATTCATAGTTTCCCCCTTTATCCCTGTTCACTATTTGTCTCCCAAACTTTCCAACGACAGTAAACTTTTCCCTACCCTCAGCCCCAGTAATATAATAGGATCCGCTGCGTAGCCAAGCATGAGCGATCATCTTTCCATGCTCGTCCTTCGCGGTACCTAAATACAGAGTGCTGTCCATCCTGCGCTTGTTCAGCATCTTCATACCAGCGATGGCTTTAACCAGGCATTTGCTCTCCCAGAATGTATGATTGCTCATAATATTTATGGCCTCATGAACGCTGAGCAGGACAGTACGATTCGCTGTATCAACCGCAGTCGATGTCTCCAGCATCTGAACACCTAAAGAAGGGGCGACCTTAGAGAAAGGCACCATTAATAAAATCCGCGCCCAGCCCAAATAAAAAAAAGCTTCTAGAAGTAGAAGTTTCTTCTGAATGTCCATGGATAGAAAAGCTCTGAATCTATTCGTGATGCCCATTGTCTTCCCTTCCTGTACAGCCAATTAATCCTTCCGTTAATAAGTGATCCAAGAACGTAATAACCTGGTGCTCACACTGGGTTTGTTCCACATCATATTCCATCACTAATTCGGCAATGATATGCTGCACCGTCTTAGGGTATTCAATCATTCCCCATATCTTACCGCCGATTGTGCCTAAGTTATAGTATTTGCCGTTATCTACATTCATCATAACCATATCCCCATCCATGTCGCTTACGATGCTTCCTGGATTTTGCACAACAGATTGTTCTAATAAATTCATCTGTCTCATGCTCTATTCCCCCTAAAAATTAATAATGAGAGAAGCCAATTGTGTTGCTGTAAAGCCGTCAACCGGCCGTCGTATTCTTATCATATCGATTTCATTCGTTATACTAGCAGATGTACGAAAATGCCAATCTAACAAACCTAATCGGGAAATTAAAAAATTGCGATATGTATGATGGAATAAGGTATGTAACCGATCCAAGCCTAGAATCGAATCAAATTGGATCTCTGTATGGTCTGACTTCATCAATTCGAACACACCCGCTAGCGGTAATGGTTCTGCATAATATTGAGAGGGAACCGGTACTGCATACTTGGTCTCTCTCTCGAATAAAGGCTGGTAATGCGTATTATCCATACCTAGTATATGAATACTTTCTTGCCACAGCTTTTGCTGGGGATAAGAGGGGATGACAACAGGTTTATTCTCTTGCGAAAGTGACACTGCGATTACATCGTCACTTAGTAGTGGGTAGCCTTTGTTAAGTAGAACATTAGCTAGGGTTGATTTCCCAGCCCCTGAATGACCTACAAATGCATACGCCTTTCCATTAATGGCTATTGCACTGCCGTGTAAGGGAAGTACTCTTCTCTGCATGAGAAGCACACCCATACAAGTACCAAGTATATACAAGCGAATTTTATCTTCACTAGATCCAGCCTCAGGTGAGATGGTTATAACCCTACCATCCGTAATACAAAAAATAGCTGTATCTGGTATTTGAAACATAACCATTTGATCCTCAACAACAAATTTACCTGGTTGCTTAGCGGTAATATTCCATATTTCAGTTAAGTCACCCTTAACAATCTTAATATCTACTTCGCTACTTTGCTCGTTAGTGAGCAATTCAGGAAAGGAGAACTCACTCGAAATTGTAAATCCAAACGCTTTATATGCTATTATTGTTGCCGCTTCAATCATTGTTCTCACTCCACGGATAAATTTGTAATGAGGTTACATGCCCTTATACTTTCTTTCAGTAGAAGGGCAACGTAGTGATACCTCATTGGATTATAAGTATTAGCTGTAATGAACCGTTTCGTCTAAATCCGGTTGAACAGCATCAGGAGTAGCAATTCCTGGGCCAGCCATTGTCATATTGACGTCAAGCACCTCCAAAGACAGGTTTTGCCAGATTAATTTTTCTTGTGTACGCATAGATATCACCTCCCTTCAAGCAAATTTTTTTATGAATCGGCCAAATATTAAACCTCGCATTAATATTCTAAATTCAAAACCATAGACATATTCGGGTTTAGGTTCATTCTGGATTTTATAAAGCGCTGCCCTTAACTCATCTATGTTCAGATAATGTGAAACAACTGGGTCTGTAATTAGTAGCCGGACTTCATCCATAAAGACATGCCAGGATTTAGCCATTCGGTGAACTCCGTCAGCACCTTGGACACCACGGGTTCGTTGGTTCAATCGGACACTATTGGGTAAGTAGCTTTCAGTGGCTCTTCTAATTAGCGCCCGATCATAGCCATCTTTAACATATTCCTTCTCCGGTACTGACAAACAGAATCGAATAACTCTTAAATCATTAGTTGGATCACGGTCCCATAAAGAGTAACGCAACGAAATTCTCGTACCAATAGTGCCGTTTAAGCCCCAAATATTGAGCTCTTCAAATTGTCTTTTCCTAGTCTCATATGCACTTTCGAAAGAGTAATCGGTTTTGCTATCGAAGCCATGTTCCTTGAGCTTCTCAAACACGTTCATTTTCTGAGCAAATTGCAGGTTTATTAATGTAGGAAATGGTGGTTGGTTCTGTGCTGGAAACACCTTTTTCATAAAAGGAAATGCTTTTTTGCCAACAAACTTTAAGACGCGAGATTTTCCCACCCCAATATTCTTGCTATACATCTCGATTTCGCGGTAAAACTGGATCAATTTCAGTTTCCTGAGAAGAGCTGCTTGATAGTCTAATGCGGGACCCCAGGATATTGTCCAGTTTCCTCTTTGTCCGTTTAGCATGACTCCGATTCCTTGTTGCTGGGCTGCCTCATAAATCCCTTTCAACCAGAATGAATTTTCAAAAAATTTATATGGCATTTCCATTAGCTCAAGCCAGTCATCCACTTCCGTTAGTGGACTCTTTCCCGGGAAATCCAAATAATTATCTGTAATATTACCTACATGCTTCACAGTGGACTGGATAAATGGTCTTTCGTTAGCAAATTTACTCTTGCGGGTCCAATCTACAAAATCATTTACAGGAACATAACTAAACGTATGAAGCCTTTTACTCTCACTGCGCAATTCTCTTGCTGCGAAGCTCACAACAGAACCGGAATCCAGCCCTCCACTTAATTGCGCTCCCACTTTGCGATGCGTGCGGATTCGGGATTTAACTGCACTTTGGAATACATTACGAAATGCTTCTTCATATTCCATATTTGATTTAAGCTGCAGCATTTCCCCGCCTATAATTGTGGAATATCTCGAGAAGGTAACCTTCCCATTCATAACTGAGACGCTGTGTGACGGGGGAATCTGTTCGATATTTTTATATACCGTTGAAGAAGAATCCACCGTGTCGGTTGTTACAATAATGGCTAGAAATTGTGCCAACCATTGATCATTTAGCTTATTCTCAACATATGGCAAGGTTAATAGTGGTTCGATCGTTGAACAAAAGGCAAATCGCAGTGGATCTCTATAAAAGTAAAGGGTACGGCTTCCAGAGAAATCTCTGGCGCCGAAAATCTTATTCTTTCTCTCATCCCAAATCATGAAGGCAAAATCGCCTATTAGGTGCTTAGGGGCTTCTTCATCCCACTTATAGTAAGCTAGTAATATCAGTTCACTGTCTTTTATTACCTTGCGATATGCAATATCTACCTGTAGCTTTTCAAACAACTCTTCACGATTGTCGATAATGGCATCCGCGGTAATAGCCAGCTGCCGCTCAGCATCATACAAAGGGAGCTGTTCACCAATCGATTCGGGTGTAATCCATTGTGCATGACACCCCAAGAATATGTTTCCCTTATGCCAAACCTGAATGTCATCAGCCGGGTATTTCTGTAAAGCCTGCATGAGACTCATACCGTGCTCCACTATTGTAGGATCACAATGCACATCGCAAATTCCAGTTATCGCACTCATTGTACCTCCGCCATACCGCTATATATTGTGATTACTCGATTGTAAAAATCGTTCTTGTTAGAGAATATTAAAAACTTAAATTTGTTCTTAATAAAGAACATACACTTAGATTACCATCATCTCCCATTGTTGTCAAACGTTAATTCTTCATGCCTTTACAGATAATTCTCTCCTTGTTCCCGGCTTCTAATTACTCTAGCAGGTGTCCCATAAGCCACGGTAAATGAACCAATATCAGATAGAACATTAGAGCCAGCACCAATGATCGTGTGCGCACCAATTTCCCTGGAATGAATAATATTCGCACCTAATGATACTGTGCTGAAATTGCCGATCTTAACATTGCCTCCGGTTGTAGCGTTAGGAGCTATGGTAACAAAGTCCCTTACTGTACAATCATGATCTACGGATGATTTGGTATTCAATATACAATGCTCACCAATAACCGTATCGCTATTAATTACAGAACCTGCCATGATGACTGTTCCATCTCCAACCGTAACACCTCTTGCGATGGTAGCGGAAGGGTGTACAGCGGTAATAAATTTAAATTGAGTATGGATGGCTAGAATACGGGAGACTACCTTTGATCGCACCCAATTATCACCAATAGCAACAATACCACCATCAATCGTATTATGGTTGTCTTGAATATAGCTTTCATCACCAAGAACCTCATATCCATAGACGGAAGTGCCTTTCGCCTTGAACCCATCAATAAAACCAATTATGTCATACCTATCTAGTTTCTCAAGAATATCAATAATCACCTTAGCGTGACCGCCAGAGCCAGCAATAATGATCTTCATCTGACTAGTACTCATTCTACAGTGACACTCTTAGCTAGGTTCCTAGGTTTATCAATATCACAGCTTCTATATAGTGCTGCATAATAGGCTATCAATTGAAATGTGATAACTGCGACGAGTGGTGTCAGGGCCTCATGAACGTATGGCAGTACCAGCTGATCATGATTGTGTTCCATTCCCTCCATGCTGATGATACAAGCATGTGCACCGCGAGCCATGACCTCCTGCACATTGCTTCTCATCTTACTATTGATGTGAGATTGTGTGATAAGCACAATTACAGGCGTATCCTTCTCAATCAATGCGATGGTTCCATGCTTTAATTCACCGCCGGCAAATCCTTCAGCTTGGATATAAGATATCTCCTTAAGCTTCAGCGCACCTTCCAAGCAAACATAATAATCCACACCTCGTCCAAGAAAGTAGCAGCTACGCGACGTACTCAGATACTTCCAAACCAGATCCTCCATCTTTCCTTTCTCGTTCACTAGCGTTTCCATTGCGTTCGCAACCAGACTTAACTCTCGTAGTGGGTGGAAGTCTAGCTTTACCCCTCTGACGCTTGCACTATCGAAAGCCAGGAGCGCTAACACGGTTATTTGTGCTGTATAAGCTTTGGTGGAGGCTACAGCAATCTCCGGACCTGCATGTGTACACAACGTATAATCCGCTTCACGTGATAAAGTCGAGCCTGGCACATTGGTAATCGTTAATGCTGGATATCCCATACTCTTGATCTGGACTAACACCCCCCTACTGTCTGCCGTTTCTCCGCTTTGTGAGATGAAGATAAATAGTGGTTTCTTCGAGAGTAGAGGTGGATTATACAGAAATTCGCTAGCCACATGAACTTCTACAGGAATGTGCGCTATTCTCTCGAACAGCTGTTTGGCAATTAGACCAGCGTGATAGCTTGTTCCGCATGCAATGACGTAAAGGCGGTCAGCAGACTTTATCGCCTCACGAACCTCTTGTTCTATGATTACTTCACCAGCTTCATTGGAGTACTTCTCTATTAGCTTACGTAAGACCAAAGGCTGTTCATCAATCTCCTTTAACATATAGTGCCGATACGGACCCTTTTCAATGTCCCCAGCATCCAGCTTGGCAATAATGGGATTGCGTTGAACCGATTTCCACTCTGTGTTTTTGATTATTTTACTATCGCTCCGAATGATCACGATTTCCTCATCCATGATTTCCACATATTGATTTGTAAGCTGTAGCATGGCCATAGCATCGCTCGCAATGACGTGGAAATCCTCTCCAATCCCGATAAGCAATGGGCTTTTATTCTTGGCAACATAGATGGTTTCACTATCTGTATTATCAATAAGAGCAATCGCATAGGAGCCTTTTAACAGCTTGATTGTTTTTCTGAAGGCCTCTTCCACCTTTAAATCGGAATCCGCAATCTGCTCCATAAGGTGGACTACAATCTCTGTGTCTGTATCACTGGCCACATTCACGTTCTGCAAGTATTCTTGCTTTAGTGCCTGATAGTTCTCAATCACGCCATTGTGTACGAGGGTAAATCGACCACTCTCACTTTGATGAGGATGGGCGTTAATGCGATTTGGTGCTCCATGCGTGGCCCACCTGGTATGACCTATCCCCATATAGGCTTTCACACTCTGATCTACTACCTCCCGAAGTGCGGCGATCCGACCCTTCTCCTTGAACACATGAACTCCGTCTTCACTCAGCAAAGCGATTCCCGCTGAATCATAACCCCGATATTCAAGCTTCTCTAATCCTTTTAACAAGATTTCCTTCGCATCCTGTTTGCCAATATACCCTACAATTCCACACATGATTACCCCAGCTCCTCTCTCTTAAACGAAAATGTCTACCCAACAAAAAAAGTGCGCTCTGCGCACTTTCCATTAGCCTGCTTAATTTCAGATTGTAAACAATCGATCACCCTTGACTGATCCGCCTCAGTCATGCCGGTACCAGAGGGTAAGCAAATGCCAGTTTGAAACAATTTCTCTGATATACTCTTCTGCTGATCATGAGGGTAATAACGTGCCCCCCTGAACAGAGGCTGCATATGCATCGGCTTCCAAACCGGACGACTCTCAATATTGTTCTCAGCTAAGGCCTCTATTAAGTCTTGAATCGAACACCCCACCTCTTGATCATCTAGGGTTAAGGCTGTAAGCCAGCGGTTTGATCTTGTATCCTCTAGCTCTGGCATGAAGGAAATTCCCTGTATATCGGATAATGCTTGATAGTACCTAGTATGTATCGCTCTTTTCGTCTTTACTCGTTCATTCAAGACCTCTAATTGCGCTCTCCCCACCCCGGCTAATAAATTACTCATCCGATAATTATAGCCTACGATGCTATGTTGATAATATGGGGCTGGATCTCTTGCTTGTGAGGCCAAGAAGTGTGCCTTCTTAAGAGCGTCTTCATCATCGGAGACCAGCATTCCTCCCCCAGAGGTTGTAATAATCTTGTTTCCGTTGAATGAGTAGATTCCATATCTACCTATGGATCCGCTCGCCTTTCCCTTGTATATTGAGCCAAGTGATTCTGCAGCATCCTCGATAATTGGCACCTGATATTGATCACATAAGGCGACAATCTCTTCCATTCTAGCGCTCTGCCCGTATAGATGGACGACGATGACTGCCTTTGGTAATTTACCCTCCCTATGCGATTCAGCTAGAGCTCTAGACAATGCCTGAGGTGACATGTTCCATGTATCAGGCTCGGAGTCTATAAAGACTGGCTCGGCTCCCATATATCGTATGGGGTTAGCACTGGCAACGAAGGTTAAGCTCGAACAGAAAACCCGATCTCCTTTATCTACCTCCAATAATTGCAAGGACAGGTGGATCGCTGCCGTACCAGTGCTAAGCGCAACAGCACCACGAACTCCTACATAGGTTGCTAGCTCTTGTTCAAAGGCGTCTACATTCGGCCCAAGCGGGGCAATCCAATTGGTATCGAACGCTTCCTTCATATAACGCTGCTCATTCCCACTCATGTGCGGTGCAGACAAATAAATCCTTGCATGCTCATCCATTGAGCTATCACATCCTCATTATTATTGATTATGAATACTTCCTCTAAAAACCGGCATGGTTGCATGATTCGCGCTGCTAACCCCATCAGATCGAACAACCTTCTGTAACGTTAAGAATAATATTATACAATCAAGCTGGAAGCATCTATTCTTCACATACCAATTATCCAATCTGAATTTCTCCTCCCAGGTAATTGCATTCCTCCCATTCACCTGAGCCCACCCAGTTATTCCCGGCTTTACCTCGTGACGTCTAGCCTGCTCCTCCGTATACAAGGGCAGATACTCCATGAGAAGCGGTCTTGGGCCAACCAAGCTCAGCTCGCCTTTTATAACATTAACAAGCTGCAGCAACTCATCTAAGCTATATTTTCTTAAAAACTTACCAAAGGCTGTTAGTCTCACATGGTCGGGAAGCAATTGGCCATTGCCATCACTTTCATCTGTCATTGTACGGAATTTGTAAAGATAGAACGGGACTCCATGTAACCCCGGGCGCTGCTGCTTGAATATGATGGGAGCTCCAAGCTTAAGTCTAACCAAGACCGCTATAATCATGATGAATGGGAATAAAAGTAACACTAGTGATATCGAAATCAATAGATCAATAACGCGCTTCATTATGGATCACCCCATGATCTTTTATTTAAAGATCGTTCTCATTGTCGCTACGAATCTTGGCCCGATATAACGACCGATCGTTTTCTTGAATTCGCCTCTTAAACGCACATGTGCAGGGAGCCAAGACTTGGCAAAGTGATGAATCGTATAACTTTCATCTGTTAAGTAATTGCCACCATTGATATAGTCATAAGGACTAAAGAAGGTTCGCGGATAGAATGTGACACCATTGTTCAGAACCTGGTATTGTCCATTCAATTGCAATCCGTACTTACCACATTTATTGGTCATCATCGCTGTATTGGTCGTCATATCCAATGTGCCATCACTCAACACAAAACGACTATCGTGATAGTGATTCATTAATTCCTTAATCCACGGATGCTCTCGGACAGCCCCCATCGTACCTGACTGAAGATATACCTCATCCTCGAATCCGGAGAATGCCCCATGATGCAGAAATCTGTCAAGCGGCTTGATGACCTCTACATCCGTATCCATATATATGCCTCCATGGTGATACAGGGCATACAAGCGCACATAATCACTAACGAATGCGTATTTCTTAGCTTCATAAGCTTGCTTCACGTACACATTGGAATGGATATCGAAATTGTCTTCATTCCATTCCATGATCTGATAATCACCAAGATGCCTCTGCCAGCTCTTCATACACTTTATGATCTTCTTAGGTTTCTCTCCTCGACCGAACCAGCAATAATGGATCAGACGTGGAATCCCATCACTTTCTGCCAACTTTATGTCCCCCTTTATTGTCTCACCACGATAAATATTCGCTCCTATAATTCATTCCCAAGCTAATGACATGTTCGTAATAAAAATAGACGAGATAACATCCTAGGATGCCATAATAAATCAGCTTCTGATCCTTCTCAGCAAACACCTTACAAATCCATGAAATTAAGATGACATTATACAAACCAAGATAGATGGTCATTCTGGCGAAGATCCAATTCTGAGTAGATATCAACATAAAGATGAATGTTAAGATCGATAGGTTAACTATATAATCGCTATAGGGGCATATTGTCCTTAGCCTCTCTCTTCCAAGGTAGGCAAGTAGGATGGGTATGCCATAGACGATCAACCTGAGAGCATTCGCGCCGCCTTCTTGAAAATCTTTGTAATGGCCATACTGTGTACTCTCAATTGCCGAGAACAACACCGTGGAAAACTGTCCATATCCCAGAACTAGTAGTATGGATAACAATAAAAAAACCAGGGTTGTCGCAGTCCAGGCTTTTCTTCTTACAACAAAATAAATTGGGATTAGAATTAGGGCGCTCTGATGGATGGTTGCTGCAATAAGAACGATTAACATGTATGTCTTCCATTTACCCTCGATGAGATACTTCGTGGCGGAGAAAATAATAGCAGCAGCCAAAAATTGCCTAATTCCGTTCATAGAAACTAGAAATAGTCCAGACGTAATATACACATACAGGCTTAATTCAAACACTCTTGAATATTGATAGAATGTCACTACAATTAGGAGGTTCGTAATCAAGGCAGTTGCGAATATCAAAACCTGCGGGTCTTTGGAAAACCCTTGAAGGGCCATCTGGAAGAAATTAAATCCTACATCCTTCCCTGACCTTATATCCTCCCATGTAAACTCTGTGATTTCAAAAGTATGCATATAATAAACCGTATCACCGATGTTATTCTGCAAGCCTGCAACCAACAACATACACATAAAAGCAGGAACAATATAAAGCAGCCTTGGTTTAACTGCAACTGATAATAAGGGTGGTCTAGCAAAATATCTGGCAAGTGTCGAAAAAAGATAGACAAATCCAAGATTAAACCAGAATACAGTCATTTCTTCGTTCCTTCCTTTGATTATTGAACTAGCTTTCTTCTGGATACTGCCGTCCTGCTTGTATTCTGGATATATACATACAGAGCGAAGCCAAAAGGAATAGCGATTAGCGTAGTCCACTTGCAAGGCGAATCAAACCAAAACTTGTAATTCCTGATCATGATATTGCTCGATACGTAATGTATCACTTCCCTCAGACGTCTCCCATAAGATGGCGCATAAACCATTGCAGTCTTGCGGAAGAAGGAAAACCCTCGTGGATTCCGTTTATATTGCTTTAACATGTTCATGCTTGATCCATCCACCATATACTCCACGTAACAAAGCACCTCATTCATAATCAATAGAGGATACTGTTGATCTATTAGAATGTATTTGTAAGCTAGCGGCCCATACTTTTCACCTGGAAAGATGGGGTATGGCGGCGACCTTCGAGTCAGCTCCGTACGATATACAAGCTTTTTATCCCCTTTAACCTTGTGTCTCCCATATAAATTAGTAAGTGTCTCTTCACGCAAATGTCTGGGCATGCTCGTACCGATCACTTCTCCACTCGGTGCCGCATCCAAACCCACGATACCAGCATATTTGTCATTACCGTATTTTGCCCAGAATGTAACAATCCTCTCGACCGCATCATCCGCCATATAATCATCCGAATCAATACACACATTGAGCTCCGTATGGATTAGCTCATATGCTGTATTATGCGCACCATGCATTCCCTGATTGTCCTGATAATGATACTGGATCGGCAACAACTTCTCTGACATCCAGCCTTCAATAAGCTCACTCGTGTTATCCGTGGAGCCATCATCAATGATGAGCCAGATGAAATCCTTGCATGTTTGTCGCTTAAGGCTGTCATAACATAAATGAAGAGTATGCGCCCGATTAAATGTTGGAGTAAACACAGTTAGAGTCGGCTTCAAATGCACACCTCCTTATAATAGTTTTCCAGCCACTTCGCTGAATTGCGAATATTGTAGCCATTTTCCTCTATATATCTTTTACTGTCACGTTTAACCCTACTTAATTTATGAATACGATTTGCCCATATTGCCGGGGATTTACTTAGTCTCACATATTGAACAAGACCCGCTCCCATATCCACTTCTGTTGTTATATGGTCAGATATTACACAAGGTAACCCTACCCCTTGAGCCTCAATAAGTGTAACTGGCAATCCCTCATGGAAGGATGGGAATACGAACACATCGAATGCTTGAAGAATGTTTTCGATGTCGCTTCGAATACCAAGGAATCTGACCTTCTCTGTCAGTCTTAAATTTTCAACCTTTAGTTCCATTGCTTTACGCAAAGGACCATCTCCTACGAGAATAAGAATGGAATCCTTCACCATATGCTGTAGCTTAGCGAAGGTATCGATTAAGAATGCATGATTTTTCTGATGTACGAATCGACCTACATGCCCCACAACGAGGGTATTAGTACTTATCCGGAGCCCCCTTCTCACCTGTAGCTGTGCATCCGGAGAATAGGCAAATTTCTCACAATCAATTCCATTCGGCAGAATGTACGCATCTTCAGCTTTTCGCGAATATAGCCATTGTGCTGCTGTTAGGGAGCAAGCAAGCAAATGAGTTGCAGAAGATATAATGTGAGTACTGGAATACCACTTATACAATCTAGCGGCAATACCACCCTCACTTCTCGTATTGTGGCTGTGTGCGATCCGAGTGGGAATCCCTGCTTTCTTTGCACCTCGCAGAATAAGTCCACTCATTCTATCCATGTGTGAGTGGATGACAGGATATCCCGGATGTTCATGGAAGAAACGATCTAGAGCATGGCAATAACCGATATGGCCAATGTCCGTTACATAAGGAATTTGATATACCTTTCCCCCTAGTTCGACTATCTCATCGTCGAATATACCCTCCCTGCAGGTCAAGAAGTCAAACTGTATCTTAGAACGATCGATATTCCGATATAAGTTCATAATAAGCGTCTCAGCACCACCGCGGTTCATGTTGACAACTACATGTAAAACCCTGATAGGAGCACTCATGCTATCCCCCCTTTGTTACCCATAAGTAAGTAGATATCCCTGAGCTCTTGACCTACCTCTGTTAACGAATAGGACCTCACTCTTCGTAAGTTCTCCAAACCCATCGCTTGCCGAAGATCTTTAGACCGTTTCAGTTTAAGCAAGCGTTCTGCGAACATATAAACGTTGTCGGGATGGACGACAAAACCGTTTACTTGATCCTCAATAAGTTCTTTGTGCCCCCTATTTCGGGTCGCTACAATCGGAAGGGCACATGCCATCGCTTCCATGATATTCACTGGTAAGCCTTCCCGAATACTGGATGAGACAGCGACATCACACATTGGCAGAATTTGTGCAATATCGTCTCGATATCCAAGGAATTGGACCATGTTCTCTACTTCAAGCTGAAATGCCAGCTGTCGACATTCCTCTAAGAGAGGACCCACACCAGCTAGTAAAAGTTTTGTACTGATCGCCTCTTCTTTCATTAAGGCTAATGCGTGAATCAACAGCTTATGATTCTTATTTCTGTTAAATTCTGCTGCATAGAACATTAGAAAATCATTAGATTCATAACCATACTGCGATCTCAAATCGATTTGACCCAATATGTTTGCCGGCTTATATCTCTCCGTATTCACCCCGACACCGTGCACCCGTTCTATTCGCTTTGCACTAAATTTATTGCGCACAGCCATGGCATAATCCTCTTCATTTATCGTAATTAGACAATCCGTCAGACGAGCTAATCCCTTCTCAATCGGGTAATATATAAGCCAATTCATAAGCGGAGTTCCTTCACAGAAGTGAAATCCATGAGCTGTGTAGATGACCTTCGTTCCATTCTTTCTTGCCTTCCTCGCAGCTAAACGCCCTAAGACTCCACCTAAGGGAGTGTGGCAATGTATAATATCGTATTGATTGTTCTCAATAATCGATCTCAGCTTACGATAAGCTTTCAAATTATCCATACGTAACGGAGACCTTTGTATTGGGATATTATAGCTCTTATTCACAAAAGGAAGGTCCATTACGCCATTAGCAGCAGTATGGACCTCCCAATTATGTTGTCTAAACCATTCCATTTGAGGCAAGTGAAACGCTTTGAAGTGAATGTCCATCGTAGCACAGAACAGTATTTTATTGGGTTTCACAGGTATAACTTCCTTCTTCACATGCGTCACTAAGGGAACACCCCTTTCTTTCATCTAACTTGGTATCGATAATAATTGGGGAATGGCAACTTTATTGTTAGCCATATCTAATAATCTGTTTCTTAATTCCAATTTATTTAGGTTATGATAGTTTAATAGAATATCTTCGATTTCCATGAAACGAATTTCTGAAGATTTCCCTATGTAGATTTTCGGGTATACTTGTTGTTCTTGTATTTCACCCTCCTTGAGCAATTCCTCGAATAGCTTTTCTCCCGGTCTGATTCCCGTAAATTCAACACCTATTTCATCTACCGTATACCCAGAAAGCTTTATCATATTCTTAGCAAGATCTAGAATCTTAACTGGTTCACCCATATCCAGCACGAATATTTCCCCACCCTTGGCTAATGCCCCAGCTTGTATGACTAATCTAGAAGCCTCGGGTATCGTCATAAAGTATCTGAGCATATCCGGATGTGTAACCGTTACAGGCCCACCTTTTTCAATTTGCTTTTTAAATAGAGGTATGACGCTCCCATTGCTCCCAAGAACATTCCCAAACCGCACGGTAACAAACCTGGTTGTTGAACTGATTTTATCCATGTATTGAATGACCATTTCCGCAATCCTCTTGGTTGCCCCCATCACACTAGTTGGATTAACCGCCTTATCCGTAGATATCATCACGAATGTCTCTACTTTATGTAAGTTTGCTGCCCTTGCGACATTCAACGTTCCGATGATGTTGTTCTTTACCGCCTCATCAGGTGTCGTCTCCATGAGTGGAACGTGCTTATGTGCTGCTGCATGATAAACAACGTGAGGGGAATAGGTCCTCATCACTGACATCATCTTGTCTACATCCCTCAGGTCGGCAATTTCCGGTATAAATTTAATTTTAGTGTCTTTGTACAACTCCTTTAGTTCCATCTCAATGGAATAAATACTGTTCTCCCCATGACCCAATAGGATTAATTTCTCCGGTTTGAATTTAGATATTTGCCGACATATCTCCGAGCCAATCGAACCTCCAGCTCCGGTAACAAGGACAACCTTATTCGTCATATACTCCGAAATACTGCCGATATCCAATTCCACTGGCTCTCGCCCAAGCAAGTCCTCCACTTGCACATCGCGAAACTCGTTAACGGAAACCCTTCCCGTTGCTAAGTGTTCCAGCATAGGTATGATCTGGGTTTTCGCATTAGTTTTTGCACATTCGCTATAGATGTGATTAAGTTCCTTGCGACTAAGTGAGGGAATGGCAATTACAATATGATCTATGGCAAGCTCATGTGCAGCCTGTTCGATGTAACCCACTCCACCCACTACGGGAATTCCCAATATATGCAAGTCGTGTTTCTTAGCGTCATCATCAATAAATGCAATTGGCAATAATTCTGTATCTCTGTTGCTCTGTAACTGTCTGCCAAGCATTGTTCCTGCCGAGCCAGCTCCTATAATTAATGTTCGTTTATAGCTCCCTCCCTTCTGTTTATAATGGTCACGGAATATTCGCCAGATCAATCTAGAGCCACCGATTAATAACAGGTGAAGCATCCACGTCACAGTAAGAAGACGGTAATGAATATCATGAATAATGAGAAATTGAATACATGCGGTGGTCATAATGGAGAAAGTAATCACCTTCGTTATGATAAAGAACTCCCCGGCACTAGCATATTCCCAAGCTTTTTTATAGAGCTTATATGCCCAAGCTTGCAGGTGGTGACTTAGCAACAGCGTGATAGCACTAAAGACTAGTGGAAGCCCGATCCCATATGTGCCTTCATCAAGAAAGAATTGGCTGAAGAAAATTGCAGTTACCAGCACCAATGAATCCGTAATAATAAAAAAAGTTAATCTTTGTCGATAGGTCAATTTAATCATCCTCTCTTAAATCTAGATCTTTTAAAGTGCTTAACTATGTTGAAACCGACTAACCTGTTTTCAGCATAGTTAAACACTTTAAAACAAGGATCGATCTACCCTATTACTCCCACCTCTAACGGAGGTAATAAGGTAGCGATTCCTATAACAGGGCATCTAACCCCTCCTCACGTCACACCCTCGACAAAGCACGTCTAAGGTTGTACAACCCACAGTATGACCGAGTACCCCCATTGATAACGGTTAGGAGGCATCACCGAAGCATTCGTTAGATATAACGCACAGTTCGTTCATTATAACGAACATTTGACCAAAAAAATATGCTGCTATCTGAGTGCCTTATTAAATACTACACCTACAATCTTCGCCTTCCCAAAAAACTCCAACGAATGCTTGGCTTTTAACGCTAGCTCCCGTTGTGTTCTACCGCCTTTCAACACGAGTACGACTCCCTCACACTTAGAGGCTAATGTATTGATATCCAGGGCGTCTAACACTGGTGCCGTATCAATAATTACACAATCATAATCATCCAAGGCTAACTTTAATAATTCATCCATTGAAATAGAATTCAGTAGCTCTATGGAATTGCTGAGAAGCAAACCCAATGGCAGAACAGCCAAATTCCCAATTTCCGTTGAATAAACAGCATCTTTAATCGTGCTGAACCCTGCCAACACATTTATTAAGCCTGGTGAGATTTGTGTATTGAAAACATCATGGATGGCTGGATTTCTGACATTGGCGTCGATGATTAATACTTTATCTCCCCGTTGGGCCATAGAAATTGCCAAATTTACTGTTGTGTTCGTTTTCCCTTCATTAGATCCAGGAGAAGTAATGAGTAAGGAACGAGGCTTACTTCCACCAGATGCATAATCAATATTGTTGCGGATCGCACGGAACTGAGCTGCAGATATACACTGAGGGTTCAAGTAAGTCACTAGGCTTCTATTAATCATGCGATTTAATTTTCTATTTTTATTAAGTGCCAACAGTTTCACCTCTTAGAGTCAAATTCCTCTTCTTCTTAGTCCTCTTCACAATATCCCTTCTCTTCATCCTAGTAACCTTCCCAAGTACCACTATACCCAATAACTGTTCAATCTCTCGTTCAGATTTAATAGTTTCATCCAAGGAGTCCATTATGAATACTGCGACAATTCCAAATGCTATTCCCGCAACTATACCCGCATAGATAGCGAGATAACTTCGGGGATTAATCGGAACAGGGTTATCCTTAGCCTTTGCTTCTGTAAGTACCATAACATTCGTATAGAACACTGTACCACGAGCTACTTCTTTATAGGCTGGAACGATGGCATTAGCAATATCAGCTGCTAGATTAGGATCCTTGTCCAGAACACTTAGCCTTAGCACCATGGAGTTTTCTACTGCATTAACCCTTATTTGGTCCCTTAAAGCCTCAGCTGACCTTCCTAGTTGAAGCTGACTAATGACTTCTTCCATCACTACTGGTTCTCTTATTACTACCATTAGGTCATTTATAGACTCCTTATTTGTCTGCACATAAACGCGGGTATCTGAATAGTATATTGGTATTTCGGGCTTTGATGCATATAAACTCCCTAGTGTTGTAAAGATCATTGTACATAGGATAATCATCCAGATTCTTTTTTTGACCACAAGAAATAATTGCCTTAAATCTATTTCTTTATCGATTTGTTTTTCCACTACCACTTCTCCCTTTGCGTAGTTCTTTATAACGAATTATAGTTCTTTATAAAGAACATGTCAACAGTCTAAATTCTCCGAGTGGCTTTTATCCTTCCCTTCATTACCAAACGCATGACGTACCACGCTACAACAATGCCCATAACATTCTTAACCATATCAATTAAGGATGCAGAACGATAGGGTACATAATATTGATGCATCTCATCACCCAGTGCGCAAAAGAGGGTGATAATGATTATGATAGCTTCCATCTTTGGTGTCACCTCTCCAAAGGTCATCCATGCAAAATATATGAGGATATACAATACTCCGAATATAATGAGATGCCCCAACTCCAGAATGGAGCCCAAACCAGGGGTTTCTTCTATCGATCCTGGGTTGAATAAACTTGATTGCAACCAGACTATAAATATGTAAACAAGTGGTAGTATTCTTAACATCCATTTCATCTTGTTGATAGCCATAGGGGACTCCTTTACAATTTTTTCAATATTATATACTAGATTGCTGTGCGAATGCTGTCGCTTTGCGCTTCTCTTATCGTATTTTTTTGTCGGAAGATTGTTCTTTAAAAAGAACGATATTTGTGTTATCTTAGTAAATAATACGGAATGTATATTTGTTTCCACAAACAAACTAAGTATATGTTCGTTATAATGAAGGAATAGGAGGTGAAATGATTGAAAAATGAGGAAGGTATCCAAATTGAAGAATACAGCCGCCCACTGATTTTAGCTCATAAGCCAATTCGATTCGAAACCTCACAAAGCTGGAATCGTGGGCATGGGCCCGTGTCGGGTGACCCTGGAATGAGTAATGGAGATGATTATAATCATGATCCGTTTAGTCCGAAAAAACCCTAGCATACATTAGTTAATCTCAGAGGTCAATCAAGTGCCAAATTGACCTCTGAGCACTGATCATCATTACTTTTAAGGAGATTTAGTATGTATAAGAAGTCTGTAAGAATCGGCGATCATTCATTCCAAATTGTATGTGATTGTATGCAGCTTATGCAATTGTTTAACAAGAACTATCTATCTATTACAGACGATTCTTGTGAAATTCCTGATCTCACCATTCTGGTGCAAGGGGGGTTCGGTGTTCCCTTTGTTGACGATGAGGTTAAGATTACTAGAGAATACAACATCATTACTTTCACTCGTGCTGATTATGTGATCGAAGTGGATAATGAATACAGACATGCACATATTAAGGTACACGATGACTTAGCTTTGAAGCATGCATTAATGAATGTATACAGCTCACTGATCGTTTATCACAATTGGGGGCTTCTCATCCATTCCTCCTGTGTTAAGGAGAACGGCCAAGCCCATATCTTCGCAGGCCATTCTGGATCAGGAAAATCTACTACTGCACTGCTCTCGTATCCTAGAGAGCTTCTATCTGATGAAGCAACGATCGTAAAGATCACTCCAGATGAGATTATGATTATGAATTCTCCATTTCGAAGTGAATTGGAAACCCCTTATATGGAAGGATATTTTCCGTTATCACGTATTCATATGTTGTATCAAGCCCAACAGAACTGTCACATTGCATTAAAGAAGTCTGATGCTTATATTCATTTGATAGACAAAATATTCTTTTGGACCGATCATGATCATGCTACAAAAAAAATATTAGATCTATTAAACATTCTAGTATCAAGGGTACCGGTTTATAATCTGCATTTTCAAAAAGATCACACATTCTGGGAGTTGATATCTTGATAAATACATATATTCAAACGAAGTCATATGAGGTTACTCAGCTTGATGATGAACTTATTATTCTGGATTCAGACCATTTCACAATTACTAGGTTAAATAAAGTTGGCGGGGTTTGTTGGTCACTATTAAGCGAAGCTCAGACGGTCGAGTCACTCACGCATGCCATTCAGGAGCGATACCCTCGTTTTAACGAGGATGTAAAAAGCGATATTCAGTTTTTCCTATCAGATCTCATTCATTGCGGACTGATTCAAGAAGGATCTCGGATAGCAATATGAATCATGATATGAGATTCAATGATTTCAAAAAGTCATATCATTTACTAGCACCCTTCATTCATCAATATAAAAAAGCCTATTTGGGGTTAATATTCTTATTATTCGTTGATATATGCCTAACAATAGCTTTCGCCTGGTTTTTCGGTCACATTACTGAAGCAGCTATTCATAGTGATTTTTATACAATGAAGTGGCTTGTTCCACTAGGTCTTTCATGCGTTCTCATTCGTATAACCTCAAATTTTTTCAACACTTATTTAGGTACTATCGCAATCAACGGAGTAAAGAAAAACCTTAAGAATCATTTGTTGAAGCATGTGTTACGCATACCTATGAAGAGTGCTTCAGCTCACCAGTCTGGCGAGCTATTATCTCATTTCAATAATGATGTGAATAGCATTGATGGTGTAATAGGGGTTAGTCTTATCAATCTAATCAGGCTACCGATGATCTTCATTGTTGTTTTAAGTTATCTCGTACATATCAATTGGAAATTGTCGGTAATCAACCTTCTTTTTGCCCCTGTCGCAGTATTATGTGGTGGTTTTTTTGGTTTACTTCTTCGCCGCAATAGCAAGAAAATTCATAGCTTATGGGGTAGAATGAATACTCTTCTAAGCGAAACCTTCCAAGGGTTTCAAGTCATTCGCTCCTTTACTATGGAAAGCTTATTATTCCAGAAGTATGTTACTGAGAACAAAGAGCTCTATGCACTAGAGTTGGAAAATGCAAAGCTTAGCGGTTTGTTTCATTCAGGGGGCCAATTAGCCGGATCAGTGACCTATCTGGTGAGCCTTTGTCTTGGCGCATACTATGTTTCTACAGGTGTTATGAATGTTGGTGAATTATTAACCTTCGTCACCTTAATCAATCACTTGATTTATCCATTAACAGGGCTCGCCGGTCAGTGGGCGGACTTTCAACGATCCATTACGGCTGTGGAACGAATTGCTAACGTATTGGAACAACCGACGGATTCGCCTCATTTACCCTCTTACAAGCGTTCCAAGAAAACTATTTCAGATATTAAATTCCACAACATCTCATTTAGCTATGATGAGCATAATAAAGTGTTCGATCGCTTTAGCTTGGATATCCCTGTTTGCAAGGTCATCGCTATTGTGGGTCCCAGTGGTGCAGGGAAAAGCACGTTATTTCATCTTCTGCAGGGTTTTTACACACCACAATCTGGCCAGATTCTAATAGACGGGATTCCAACTACCGAAATTCCTCTCTCTGAGCTAAGAAGTGCCATTGCTCATGTTCCTCAAGAAACATTTCTCTTCGCGGGAACAATAAAGGAAAACCTATTATATGCACGCCCTGATATAACGGAGAACGAGATGGTCGAAGCCGCGGTTCATGCGAATATCCATGATTATATTAAATCACTCCCATGTGGGTACGACACAGATATTGGTGAAAGAGGTGTCTTACTATCTGTTGGTCAGAAGCAGCGAGTAGCTATTGCACGAGCAATTCTGAAGAATGCCCCCATTCTCTTGTTGGATGAAGCTACATCCTCCCTGGATAATGAAACTGAGTTCCATGTTAAAGAAGCGTTGGATCGGCTAATGTGGAATCGTACAACCCTTGTTATCGCTCATCGATTATCGACGATTCAGCATGCGGATTTGATTATCGTAATGGAGGAAGGAAACATTGTCCAGATGGGTAGCCATGAGGAGCTTATGAACAGAAGCGGATTATACCAAACACTAAACCATCCTACTCTAGGAAATATGGAAGATACTTCGCAGAAAGGAATAGGTGGTCTAGAGTATGGACTTAATACCCGTATTATATGATCCTCAAGCAATGCTCCCAACCGATATGATTTTTTATGAACAAATCATTGGCGATATTGAGTTTTTTGGTGTATCCGCTCAAGCTTATTATTTGCTACAGCAAGGGGGAAAGCTCGCTAAAGCTCCATCCTTCTTTCAAGAACGCTTGAAGTTGAGCTATATGGAAGCACTTTACCTCAATATCTTTATTAGTAAGCAAACCGAGCAGCTCCTTAACCTTTTGGAGAGCCGAGGAATTGATGTTATTCCACTTAAAGGTACCATCTTCGCTGAAAAGTATTTTGGTCATTTAGGGGCTAGACCCACCTCTGATATTGATATATTGATACACAAGTCTGACTTAGAAAAATCGATTGAATGTGTCAAAGTATTAGGCTATACATGTGAGCATGCGTTTATCCCCGACCACTTTCATTGTAGTTTTAGTAAGACATTACCTGGGTCTCACATCCCACTAACGGTAGAGCTACATTGGGACCTATTAAAAAGCAACACATCAAATCTTCAAATTAATGAGTTTTGGGATCAAGCGAAGCCCATCAAACCATTTAGGCATATAATGGAATTATCGGATTATCATACCTTCTACATGATCTGTCTTCATGGATGGAGGCATAATTTAGGCTCATTAAAATACTTCATTGATATCATTCAACTTATACATACCCTAGGTGATATGATAGATTATACCGCTTTATTGAAGGATGCAGCTTCACATAAGACTTCAAAAAGACTCATCCGGACATTATCTATTGTCTATAAGCAATTTCCACATTTAGCGCATATCAAGCCGTTTCCGTTTCAGAAATCAACCCTGTGGTGGGAATATAGAGCAATAAAAAAAGATTATGGAAAGAGCTTGAAGACCTATATGGATTTTATTGATTATCAATTTCTCAGCTACGACTCTGTTAAACACAGTCTAATCGAGCTATCTTCCTGGTTTTCCAAACTAAAAAAGCCCCCATTCCCGAGGGCTTGATGTAAGCAACAATTGTACTATTCCACAGATTGGTTTATGCGATGTCTGGCAAGCTTCAGGTAGCCCTGAACGTTCTGGAATTCGCTGTCGTCCACGAAGCGCAAGCGGATCGAGCCAGCTGCTGCGATTATGTATGGCTTAAGCGCAGTTGCACCTCCACCAAGCACGTAGAAGCATTGGATGTCGGGGAACTTCTTCCACCGTTTCTTAATCAGGTCCACCATACGCTGGGCAACACGGGAGAAGTAATGGTCTACAATGCTCTTGAAATCAGCTTGACCCTCTCCCAGACGTTGGATGGTAAAGTCGCGGTTCTTGATCTTAGCTACTAGCTTAGCGCGGCTCGGGAATGAATAGCCGTACATATCCTCAACATCCCGCATGATTGAATCGAGATACGAGGCCATCCCAATCTGCTCGCCATGGCTGAATTGGTTGTCGATGGCCATACGCTTCACAACTGGGAAATCAGTCGTCAGCGCACCAATCTCACAAATTCCGATGCAGCCATTATAGAGCTCATCATCCTTCACTTGTAAGTTATCATGTGTCGCCATGTTCAGTAATGCTGCGGCACCTTCTATAGATATAATTGCTTTCCGAATGCTAACCTTCACTCGACGATCTCTAAGTCCAGGAGTTGTTAAGAAAGTAACCTCATGCTCACCTACAAGCCGCTCCTCGAATCTTTGATGAAACCGCGAATAGGTACGTACTGGTAATCCTGTACCAATAATATACTCCAATTCGCTCACGCCGCTAATAGTGCTCGATCCATATGTATTGCTGGTAATTCCAGCGATAGCCAGTGCAGTTATGGCTACAACCAAGGATTGATCCGAGATCGCCTTATTATCCGTCTCTTCTAGCTCTAAATTATCTTCATTCTCAACTGCAAGTAATCCCACAAAATATCGCTGATTATTTTTCGCTAATGCAGGGCTATGTACAATCACATCTAGGGCTTTCAATGGTGCGTCTTCCTCTTGAAGTACCATACGTTCATAACCGGGTACAATTACATTCGGGACAACAATGGGTTCTCTGGATCCGTCCAATACAATTTTGATCGTATCATTACCTAAGTCTATACCTGCCAGCTTCATCATTGACTTGGTTCCCCTTCCTATCACACATGCCATTAAAGGCTGTAGCTACATGTAAATACGCATATACAATTTGATTTCGACTTAATATTACAAATTCCTCCTTGCTGCGGCCAAAAAGATCAAAACTTATTTCATTTAATTTCATTTGGCATGTAAAAAGGTCCTTTAGAACTATTTTCCTTCACAAAGCAGGTTTTATAGAACATATGGCGAATATCGAAAGGTGTCGATTTATATACTCAGGACATCAAAGGAGTATGCATGAAAATTAAATTTGGTAAACGTTCTTTTACATTCTTAATCATACCAGATGCGAATAGTAAGGTGATGCGGTTCCGCTTCTCTGCTATATTGCTCTATGCTCTGACCGTCATCGGTTTGCTTCTGCTTACAATAACAATAACCATGAATATAAAGGGTATGAAGATACTCAATGACAAGAGGATGATCGCAGCTGAGCTTGAGATTCAGACGGTTACCTATGAACGAACACTTACGGATAAGGAAGAAACGATTGAGGATTTGCAGAATAGTCTTGTTGAGCTTTCCGAGCAGACAGAAGAGATGAAGCTAAAGGTAGAGGAGCTTAAGGTGTTCGAGGAGGAAATTCGTAGCATCTCATTAGATAACTCAGTCAATACCGATGCTCGTAAGGTCGGCATTGCTTCTTATAGTCTTGCTGATGAGTCTGTCCATGCAGGTATGGGCGGAGTTACCATAGAGGCTAGCAACGAGGACATTACAGCATTAATATCTGAAACTGAACAAACTCTTACTACTTTAACTGGAGACATTAGCTCACTCAAGCTATCTCTTACGGATACTAAAGATCTGATCGAGCAGAATATCCAGTTAATGAGAATTACACCATCGATATGGCCGACAGTATCCACTAGAGTGTCATCACGCTATGGTTATCGTAAGGATCCCTTCAGTAGACGTGCATCCTTTCATGCCGGTGTTGATATAGCCGGTAATTCATCAGACCCGATATATACAACAGCTGACGGCGTTGTGACTAGCGCTAATTATGACAAAGCCTATGGATATAACATTACCGTTAAGCACGCTAGTGGTGTAAGTACGCATTATGCTCATTTGAAGAAAATATTAGTGAAGGACGGTCAGAATGTGAAGCAAGGGGAGACCATTGGACTACTTGGATCAACAGGTCGAAGTACAGGACCCCACCTCCATTATGAGGTTCTCCAAAAAGGAAAAGCCATTGACCCAATGCCCTACATAGGACTAATAAATGATTAGCTGTAGAATTGTTCCTTGCAAACAGCAAGAGAGGATGTGGAGTCATGTTCGGGAAGAAGAAGTCGAAGATTAATCCGAATACAACAGATACATTAATTGGAGAAGGTTCGACATTCGAGGGTAGAATTCGTTCTGAAGCTTCTTTGCGGATTGAAGGTACTATTGTAGGAGATATTGAATGCGTGGGTGATGTTACGATTGGAGAGCATGGTCATGCGAAGTCGAATATCATTGCTCGTAATGTAACGATAGCTGGAATGGTACATGGTAACGTAAGCACGAAAGGCTTACTTACAATTACTGCCACAGGTCAGCTGTTCGGCAATACCTTATCACATTCGCTTATTATTGCAGAGGGTGGAATGTTCCAGGGTCAGAGCAAGATGCAGCAGGAGACCAAGGTCATCTCCCCAGATAAGCAGGATAAGGACAAGGAAAAGCCTGGCCAAGCTTACAACTCGTCATATAGTGGATCAACTACCGCAATTTAGTATATTGAGTAAGTTAGCTAATAGATCGTGTGATCCTCTACATATGCATCTAATTGTCCCATAGGCTTCATTACACTTGTTTCATCGAGCAGCAGCTTTCCCTCAATCTCACATTCTTTACAGATCCCCAGTTGCATCGAAACCTTGTAGAAGCCTGTCCGAAATATAACTTCGGCCTTTTCTTTGTCTACTACCGAGCTGCAAGCAACACAGAAGAAGGTAGATTCCAAGGTCATAGGGCAACTCCTCTCCGGATTTGGATACATTATGTAACTTACGCTTTAAATTTAATCGATTTCCACTTGCTTGTCAATGATTTTTTCAAATAAATGTTACTTTATGTATCCTCATGATAAGACCACAGTAGCTTCCACTCACCATTCTCTTCCACAACGAAGATTTCTTGATCCAGCTCTAACTCTCCGAATACGGTCAGCATATGCTGTGTCACATGAATTTGTTGAACATCACTTAGCGCTGGTGAGGTTGCTGACATTCCCCATGTACCTATATTCTTGACTTTATTGATCTCGAATTCAAAGGTTGTTGCCCCTAACTGCTGCATGAATACCTGAGCTCTCTTCTGAATGTAGGCCTCCTTACTAAACTTATCGTGCATACTGGAATGGAATAGCTCCCATGAGCTTCCAAAGTTACCGCCCTGCTCTAATTCGAAGAATTCTATGACAGATTTCTTGGCTTGATGACCATCCGTTGACCATATCACATTATAGTAGAACAGCATGAAGGAGAAGATAGCCAATGTGATAATAATCAATTGTAACGGTGTTATTAAACGTTTACCCTTACGACGAATACGCTGCATCTCTACCATCTCCATTCTTGAACATCACTCGTCAAGATGGAGCCGAAGCTGTTCGGTAATCCGTAACTTCTCCTCATCACTAACGATATAATAATATATGCCGTCAATGATCTGTCCATGCCCATCCAAATTCTCTGTTTCGATCCGCTCAAGTGCCTCACGGTAATCTGCACTCATAGTCTTCCACTCTTCAAAGGTAAGGTTTGTCTTCACATGCTGCTCGATAGCTTCAACAATCTTGTTCAGCTTGAATACACTCTGAATATGAAGTAGATTGTTCATGATCCCTTTAACAACCAGCCTCTGGCGTTCATTACGTCCGATGTCGCCATGCGGATCATCATACCTCATTCGAACGTATGCAAGCGCCTCTTTACCTTGAAGATCCAAGTCACCAAGCGGGAAATTATACCCTTCATATTGGAAATCAAGCGTGTTATTCACTTCTATTCCACCTATACTATCAATAATTTGCTGGAACCCTTCCATATCTACCTTGATATAATAATCAACGGGTATCCCGAGCAGATGCTCGACAGATGCAATAGTCATCGCTGCTCCGCCATACGCGTAGGCATGATTGATTTTATCATCGACATTGGCCCCCAATATGGCGGTTCGTGTATCACGTGGAATGTTCATCATCCAAGTCGATTTAGCAACAGGATTAACAGCTGCAACCATTAATACATCCGTACGTCCTTGATCTCCTGACCTCCGATCGACTCCCATAACAAGTAAGGTGAATGATTGGTGGTGCATCACCAAATTCTCTATGGACTGCACTGTACTCTGCACGACCTGACCCTCCTGTCTACTTGTATTCATCTGATCGGAATCGATAATCGGTAATGGATCATAGATTTGGTTGGATAATTCACGACTTGTATCATATAGATAGTGTATAGCTAATGCTGCCACGCTACCAACAACAAGTATTCCTAAGCCCAGTATAGAAATCCATAGCTTCATAACATTCACCTTTTTTCCACAATTCCGACATTATGATACAAAAAGTAACACTATCACACTCTTTATTGTGATACAATTTGTAATATTCGTAGGAATATTCGTTATTATCCTTCAATATATGATACGTAATGTTTCTACTCCCCCATACTTGGTTAGACTAATAACAGCTAGTCTAGCCAGATAATCTAGGNNTATAGGAGGTGAAGATATGAATTATAAAAACCGGATTGCAGCTCTCCGCAAGAGCAGAAGCTTAACACAGGACGACTTATCAACAACCTTAGGAATCTCGCGCGCCGCTCTCTCTCACTATGAGAAAGGCCGCAGAGAGCCGGATTATGACACGCTCATAACCATAGCTGACTTCTTCAAGGTTTCCCTTGACTATATTATGGGAAGAACGGATGATCCGCTTGCATCACTAGATCCAGATACACGTGCATTCACAGACCAGCTTGAGCTCTCCAATGATCAATTACTGGAGCAATTCGCATTAACCATTGACGGTAAGAAGCTAACTCCTGAGGAATCGAAGAGGTTTATTGCCTTTGTTCGCGCGGAGCGTGCGATGCATTGATGAGCTGCGCAAGCTTGCGGAGGCTTGAGGATAAGAAAGGTAGTCGGAGCATAACTTTCCCCCAAGCCCTGAATGCATAATAATTCGCTTGGATAGTAATGCTCTTCCCTCTTCTATTCGTTCTCCGAATCATATCAAGCTTTCCTAGCAGCTGATCTCTCGTTACGATCAAATCAGGATATTTGTTCGTGTCACCCTTGCACTCGAAGTTCGTGTCATCCTGACTTCTAATGATGCGTATCAATCGATGTCCAATAAGTGTTCCCTCATCACTCTGGAATAGCAGGATGTCTCCAACTAACAGCTGGTCATCAATCGGTGCGAATTGACATACATCCCCTTGGCGGATCGTGGGAAACATGCTATATCCAATTGAAGGTATATCCACAAATCCAAACTCCTTCAGCTGACGCTTGATAAGCGCTTGATAAGTGTGTTCAAGCGACTTGTTCAATAAGACCACAAACCTTTAGCTGCTCGAGGAATGCCTCAATGTCTATCTCAGCCTGTTCAACAGTAATCTCATATTGCTCTAATAGCATTGGGATTAGGGCATCTGTTGTCGAACCATTCTGGAGCTCACTCCAAATCCGGCCTCCCACTTCATTCAGCTTCGTAATCATATATTTGCTTCCATCAAGAATCACCCACTCGTTATCCATCTCAACGGCCTCTGTATGAGGCACACATCTCCATATCATGATATACACTCCCAAAAAAGATCATTTTTTTGAAAATACAGCTTGTAGCTTGGAACCTGCTCCGCTAGCCGACGACACATACTTAACACTTTAACGGTTTCTGTCGGATTGACAGCCCAGTAGAATATTTTGTCCATAAGTCGTAGTACAGCTTCAGTCGGTTTAATGATGTCGGTAACGATTTGTTGGGATTGCTCTAGCAAGTAGATACCTCTGAGCGGTAAACACTCCTGTTCGAAGCTTGAGCTTGAATCGCTGCGGAAAGGCGAATCATAGGCGAAGACACCATCAGGACCAATGCGGACTAAGGTTGCTTCATCGGATAGAATCGTCCTTGGACGAGAGAGTAAGGCTACCGTTGATTTACCCGCTCCAGATTGACCAGCGAAGAGGTACGATTGCCCATCTTGTGCTACACAAGAGGAATGGATCATTAAGCCCCAATTATAGTGAACGATATATGCGCTGTATAAAGTCATAAGCGAATGCTTCAGGGCAAGCTCATCGTGAACGCGGAGCAGTCCCCTACGATAGTCATGATCGATCTCCATGAGATAATCATCTCGTTCGTAGAATACCTTATCCCCCTCCTCATGGATGGCTACATCATATGAAGTCGATTCCTGTCCGAATCCATTCCGAATTCGTATGTAGATATCTGGCAGACAATCATCCCAATCATTCGCTCTAATTACCTTGAAATGCTGGTGCAGCCAATCGATAATCGAAGCCTCAGCTGTAGTTACGAACACGGTATGATCGCCAATCTGAATATAACAAGTGTGCATAATGATATCCTTTCTGTGCCAATGATAGTTTTGTGATAATGGTAAGGGGCGCTAGGCGCCCCTATGTATCCATTTCTTTCTTACTTACCTGTTCGGGATCAGTGCTTATCCCATGGGAAATTCGGGTTTTTCGGTTTCTTTGGTTTATGCTTTCCGGATTGCTTAGTTTCGAATACAAGAGTGCTATGCTCTACTACCATTGGTGCTGCATAAGCTGTCTTTGTCATTGTTCTTCACCTCCCTTCAAGTCTACATTTACCATCAATTAACGCCGACACGGGTCGGCCTCCAATTAAACGTACGTGCTAGTCACTATGTATTAATGTATGGTTCGCTACTCAATATGAATGGGGTTTGGATGTCTTGGTCCGCGGGATTGTCTGGTTTCGAATACAAGGGCACTCAGCTCCACCACAGCTGGAGCTGAGTATGACTGCTTTACCATATGACGTTCACCTCCTCTCATAGAGTCTGGTGTAGAGTCCTCCTTCACTAAGTAGCTGCTCATGTTTACCTTGCTCAACCAGCATTCCTTGGTCCATAACAACAATCCAATCCGCATGTAGTATTGTAGATAATCGATGGGCAATAATTAGTGTTGTTCGACCCTTCATCAATCTGAGTAAAGCTTCCTTTACAGCTGCCTCTGTCTCTGTATCCAGCGAAGAGGTTGCTTCATCCAACAATAGGATTGGCGCATCCTTCAGAATGGCCCTAGCAATTGTAATTCGTTGCTGCTGTCCACCAGACAATGTGGCTCCACGCTCTCCAATCCAAGTGTCATAACCGTCAGGCAGCTCCATAATGAAGGAGTGGGCATTCGCATCCCTAGCAGCCCGCGTGATTACTTCATCAGTCACCTCAGGTAATCCGCCTGCGATATTCTCGCGAATCGTGCCTGTGAACAAGTATGATTCTTGGGGAACATAGGACATGTAGCTTCTCCACTCGCCGATATCGGACGAATCCATAGCTAAGTTATCCAGGATGATTGTTCCGCTCGTCGGACGGTAGAAGCCCATGATGATCTGGAATAATGTACTCTTACCTGCGCCACTTGGTCCTACGAAGGCAATTGTAGCTCCAGCAGGAATCATCACATTGATATCTTGCAGCACCTTCTTCTTACCATCGTATGAGAATGAAAGTTGATTCAACCGTATACCTGTATGTAAGGGGACAGACTGTATATATTGTGGGAATTTGCTGCTCTCGGGCTTCTCATCCATCACCTTCCAAATCCGTTCTACAGCGGCAAGGGATCGTTGTAAGCCACCCCATTGTCTGGCAATACCGGAGAATGGATAGATCAAGTGTTGAATGAGCGTAACGAAGGCAAGTAAGGAGCCTATAGATATGGAACCTTGTGCCACATAATAAGCGCCTATTCCCATGCTGACGAAGAAGGATGTCAATGAGATTGTGCCTGACCCTGCTTGTAGCCAGCCTAGCAGCTTCGCCTCTCTCTGTTCCATTGCCAGCACCTGATCACAGTCGATCCGATATCGGTCCTCAAGCTTACGCTCCATGGCGAATGCCCTCATCACTGTATGGCCAGCGAATACATCGTGCAGCAGGCTGTTTACCCTTCCTAGGTAATCCTGAAGCCTTCGCCCATTGTCGCGAATCAGCTTACCGAAAACTCCTCCTACTAATAGTGCCGCCGGTCCGAGCAGCAGGCACATGAGGGCCAGCTTCCAATGAATTGTTAATAAGTAGATGAATGCAGCTGCAGCCATAAGCGGCATCCGAATGAGATTTAGTAAATTCACACCAATTGCACCATCTACAGAATTCACATCATTCGTTAATCTGGATACAAGATCACCAGAGTGATGAGCAGCATAGAATCGAGCTGGAAGTCGCAGCATATGTTGGAATAGGTTCAGCTTCATCTCTCTGCATACCTTATTCACAGCATCAAGCTCAAGCACTGTCTCATAATATGATGCACCGAAGTTCAATATGACCATTACAGTGCCGAATAATAAAAGCCAACGCACCTGACTGATATCTCCTGCTAAAGCAGCATCAGCAACCTGACTTAAGAACCAGGTAAAGAACAATGTGATTAGAATATCTATAAACATGAGTAGCATCAAGGAGAGGTAAATCTTCCAGAATCTCCGAATATATGGCATCAGTCGAAGGAACGGAATTCTCATATTGTCAAAGCCCATGTAGTTTCGCATTGAAATTCCCATTGTTACTGATGTGCGAGCTATAGCAGCAATCAAACGCATAATTCAAACCCCTTCACGAAGACCTCCCAACAATTTACGCAAGCGTTGTTTGTAGAGGGTATAGTAGATGAAGAATCGTGACCTTTGACGATGGTCAGTACCTAAGCTATACAAAGCTACCGATTGTGACGGAATGATCAATCGTGTGATATAAATCCATCGATATCGCCATGAATCGAGCATCAATAAAGTGAATACTAAGCTGTGAAGGCCTGATTTACGATTAGATATTTGGATACGCTCGAATGGGATACAATCTAAGCTACTCAGACCCGGGAAGAGATCATTAACAACGGATAATGCTGCTGCTACTCTTCTGCTTGTATGGTCCTGTTCAGCCTGCTCCAGTACCCATTCGACATGAATATGCTCATGATGGCATTCTAATAAGTGTAAGATGTCGACAACGTACTTCAATGAATCCATCTGGTGGCTTGCACCATGCAGGCATAACGCATAGAATGTGTAGCTTGGTGATAGCACTCTTACATTCTTGTAATCTGGGAGCGCCTCCGAGGTTGCCCATGCTACGCCCATATTCATCTGAGATGTATTAGACTGCACGAGGCTCCAATGGAGCTCCACGACTAGTGGCTGGGGAAGTCCACCTCCCTCCTTATACCACTCATGATGATAGTGCACAGGATTCTCCTGAGCTGTCTCGGAGAACCCTCGGCTGCGCACGCACTTGACTGCCATCTCCATATGCTCTGGATGAATTAACAAATCAATGTCGGATGTACCTCTTGCGGCATAATGACCGAAGTAGCGCTCAGCTAGCATTGTTCCCTTCAGGGGAATAACCGGAACACCTAGCTTCTCAAATTCCTTAAGCAGCTGTTCGGTTTCCCGCTTGATCAGTAGGTTCTGTAGGAAACTGCTCTCATAGGATCGGTATAACAGCTCGTGGAACGTCGGCGAGACTTTCACTTCTCTTCCTGTGGAAGATTTCAACAAATGGAAGACTTGTGCCCCAATGGAATGCCTTCTAATCTCCGCGCACAATGCTTGATCATCTAGAAGATGCGAATCGACTACAGCATCCTCGGGGTGATACAACGACCTCAAAAAAGGGATGATCATCATTTACTCCTTCTAGTGTGAACCTTTATACCCACACTTTATGATACAGTATGTAACATGTCAAGCAATTTTTTTTGCTTTTACTACCACTTTTTGTAACATAATGGAACAACCTCTACTAACTATTCTCGTTACAAGACAGGTGCAATCAACAATTATGAAGTGCTTGCATATTCTAATAGAGCATCACAAACTGCTTAAGCTTATGAGGTTGTTTATTTGACCTCACGCTGTATGTAAAAAAAGCTGCTGCGACAGCTAGATTAACATACGATGGATTGGTTACTGTCGCTAAAGATGGAAAACCGTCCTAGCGTGTAACTTTGGTGCAGTACTCAGTCGTCACTGGCAATCTCTTGCTGTCGCAGAAAAAACAACAAGGAGTTGAGTCACTATGGCTATATCTCTAGTAAATCCTAATCTATCTTCGCAAGCCAAACAGCTGTTAAGCTATTTATACGGTACGATGGGTAAGAATATTCTAACCGGTCAGCATGATTACTTGGAGGCGCCGGACACCTATGTGAATGTAGTTAGATCATTGACGGGTAAATATCCAGCTGTTCACGGCTATGAGATGGGCGCAATTATGAATCAGAATGAATCCACCATAGCTGCACAACGTTCCGCTGTTACCAATAGCGCGATAGCGTGGTCACAAGCAGGTGGTATCGTCACGATGATGTTCCATGCACACTATCCTGGTAGCGCACCTACTTGGTCTAATGTGCAGCGGTCGACCACTCAGTCTGAGTTTAACCAAATTGTTACACCCGGGACATCAATGTATAACAACCTTATCAATGATATTGATAAGGTTGCCGTATTCCTCAAGCGACTTCGCGATGCTGGTGTTCCCGTCTTATGGCGGCCGTACCACGAGATGAATGGAGCCTGGTTCTGGTGGGGGAAGAAGAGTAACTTCCCAGCGCTCTGGAACATCATGTTCGATCGCTACACGAATCACCATAACCTGAACAATCTAATCTGGGTATGGAATCCGAATGCTCCGAACGCTTACGCTGATCCTTACAGTCTCACATTCCCTGGTGTCGATCGTGTCGATGTCTTAGCAGCAGATATTTACAACAATGATTACAAGCAGAGTCATCATGACCAGCTATGGGCGCTTGGAGGCGGAAAGCCAATTGCGATAGGCGAGAATGGTCAATTGCCTAACCCTGACACCCTCCGTACTAGTCAACCCATGTGGACATGGTTCATGACATGGGGCAAGATGCTTCGAGAGAATAATTCGGACGCAATTATCCGCTCGGTGTATCAGAACCCGTATTCATTAACAAGAGATGAAGTCGATTTAGACGCATACCCATTTCCAGACCCAGGCCCAGATCCAGATCCAGATCCAGATCCAGATCCAGATCCAGACCCAGACCCAGATCCAGATCCAGATCCAGACCCAGACCCAGACCCAGACCCAGACCCAGACCCAGATCCAGATCCAGATCCAGACCCCATCGTTGTGAATGGACTGCTCGGCCAATATTATGCCGATATAAACCTACAGCAGCTGAAGCTGACACGAATAGATGCCACTGTTAATTTCGACTGGAAACGTAGCTCCCCGCACACATCTCTTTCCGTTGATTTCTTCTCTGCCCGATGGACCGGCTTCATAGTACCTGCTTATTCAGAAGCTTACACATTCTATACAGCTAGTGATGATGGGGTTCGCTTATGGATCAATGATCAGCTTGTTATCGATCGGTGGATCGATCAGCCTCGCACCGAATGGAATGGAACGATTACGCTTACTGCGGGCGAGTCCTACCCAATTCGCATCGAATATTATGAACGCCGGGGAGATGCCAGCATAAGCTTGCTCTGGTCGAGCACACGTCAGCCGAAGCAGGTTGTACCCATGGAACGATTATTCACTGAAGAAGGTGATTCAGAGCAACCAACACCACAACCTGTAGGTAATGGGCTACTCGGCCACTATTACAGCGACAAAAATCTCGTTCAATTGAAATTAACCCGTGTTGATGCCACGATCAACTTCGATTGGAAACGCAGCGCTCCACCTTCCCTGCCGGTTGATTTATTCTCAATCCGTTGGACGGGTTTCATCGTTCCTCTGCATACTGAAATATATACGTTCTACACAGTAAGCGACGATGGAGTTCGCCTATGGGTGGATAACAAGCAGGTAATCAATCAATGGGTGGATCAGCCTCGTACGGAGAAGAAGGGAACGATCTCACTTATTGCAGGCCAACGTTATCCTATCCGCATTGATTACTATGAGAATCGAGGAGACGCTGTCATGAGCCTACTCTGGTCTAGTCCAAGTCAAGTGAAGCAGGTCATCCCGCAATCACAGCTCTTCTCCACGTGATTACTAATTACCCGCAGCCTCCTGCATCATCGTTTTTAGCTTCTCAATTGTTAATACTTTATCTGTTTCATACAGCTTCTTAATATCCGAGAGCTCATTGTTCTCCTCCAGCTCATCGGCCCAAGTCATGAACCAGATATATTGTCTTTGCTTCAACGTCAATAGCTCAGGATCGGGGAGCATGCCGTTCTCGCCAATTGCGATCGGCTTTCCCCCACTTAATACCCACAGCTGGTCATGATGAGACTGCTCATATTCACCGTTGTAAATATCCACTGCGAGAACATCGGCTCGCAGTGGACCTACATAATAAGGCTCGAAGGGTTCTGCATATGAATTAGGAGCGCTTGGACTCCATACCCATAGTAAATTATTGAGCTTGTGAACTTCAGTGAAGCGCTCATACATAATCTCCCACAGCTGAGTAAACTCCGGCTGTTGGCCCCACCAGAACCAATAGCCATTCATCTCATGATATGGACGCCAGAGTACAGGTACCTTCGCATCCTGCAGCTTCTTCAGATAAACAGCTACTTTATCTAGGTCAGCTAACATCCTTTCATGTAGATTTGTTCCCGGCGTAATGATCTCCTTAAACTCCGCTTGTGAAATCCCCCCATTATTCACATGCTCCCAGCAGGCGCATTCCCCAGGCATATTCGCATGGTAAGTAATAGCAACAATCCCACCTGCGCGATTAGTTCGAATTGCGCTTTCCACAACCCTCTGCCTCTGCTCCTTAATTTCCTCGTCACTCTGATCAAGAATGGCTCCAAGCTCATATCCATGAATAGCTGGGCTCTCGCCAATCATATTTTGTAATTTTAATGTAGTGAGCTCTGGGTCCTCCAAGTAATTATGCTGCCCCGATAAGGTATATCTCCCCTTCATATAATATAGGAGGTATAGAAGCTCTCTGGTTTCCTGGGTAGCCTGCAGGTTGACTGGAGGGAAGGAGAAGATATCCTCTTGTATGAATGACTTCTCCTTCGAGCGATCGGGAATAATGAATGCACTTATCCCTAAGAATAGAAGCAGCATGATAATTGATTTGCCTTGATAGTCCATCTACCCCACCTGTTCTATGGGTCTTAAGCCCATTACTTCATTCCAGGCTTTCCAGGCTAATGATTCTGGGATCTCGACATCATCAAACTGAACAATCTGACCCTCTTCCAGGTCTCTGCGAAGCACAGCACAATTCAAGAGTCCAATCGGAATATGATTAGGATGATCATTAATTCGAATCGCAGTTCCTCTGAATTCAAAGCTGCCACTCGCTTTATATATTCGCTCGCCTGACAGAAGCTTTCGCTTCGCAACGGCGGCTACACTAATGGTTGGGTTCGTACTATTATTTAACAATACCCCACCACCATTCAATACCCGATTAATGGTCTTCATCGCCTCTAGGTGGCATAGATGGAATGGTGTGACAATATTGTAATATGGACCTTCACCCATCTTAAAGTAGCTTAGATAAGGCTGCTGCCTCTGATCATGCTCGGCAATGATGAATACGCCTGGAGGCGCTTGACGCGAGAGGATGTAGTCACTAATGGGTGAACCCATTCGTTTGGCCGTCTCGGCTAATGTATGCGCCACATCCTCGATCGCATCAGTTGGTAATCCTAGCAATCCCGTGGCAGCAATATCAAGACCCAGACCATTAGCTACCAATGCTTGCTCTAGCTGCACCTTGGTGCCATCGGTGAATGAGGTTACCATATCCAGACTGAGGCCCTGCTTATTGCCCCAATATACCATATCCTCCCGCTTCGGATTTAAATTCAGAAAGCCCTTGACATTCCCGTACACGAGTGGTCGGAAGCCCATCTGGGTAACATTCTCATGCAGAGCGGCCAAGCTTCCCGGTTGATCTCCCTCCGCCTCTGTAATTAGCCCCTTGGCAGCCAGATATGAACCTGATGTAAGCTGCATATCCGCATTTAATGTAACAACTGGTATTCCTGCATTCATCACCTGGTCCACCATCTCAGTGCCATATAGGACATCTCCGCTGCAATCCACAACAATATCGGAATGCTCTATGAGCTCATTCACAGCATTAGTGAGCAGCTCTGGATAAGGAAACTCCGTACAATGGTATAGGTTTCTCCGAGTGAGCACTCTCGAGAGCTGTAAGTCCTTCTGCCCCTCTATCGACATGGAAATTCCCTTCCCTAAGTAACCTGTACCAATCACGCCTACTCTTCTACTCATCACATCTATCAGACTCCTCTTATTAATTTAATGTGCGATTCTCCCTTGGACACCTTATCCCACTGCTTCGTTTCGAAATTATACGATTTAACCACACGAGCAGGTGCACCTACAGCAATGCTATAAGGCGGAATATACCCATTAACTACACTGCCTGCGCCAATAATCGATCGTTCTCCCACGAAGGAGCCAGCAAGCACACACACATTCTGCCCCAACCACGCCCCCCTCCCAATGGAGGTTGGGGTAGAGGTTAATGGCTGATCAAGGTAACGCGGACCCTCCGGGTCAATAGAATGATTGTTATCACTGATGTAGCAGCCTCCACTAATTAACACATCATCCTCTATGGTTAGCTGAATTTGCCCACAGATATTTACGCCATGCTCAATACGAATACGGTCACCCATTATTATCACTGGCTTTAATAATCGCTTTCCCGGATGTGCGGGATGTGCTTCGATTCTACAGTAAGGACCAATTGATACCCTATTACCGATCTGTATATATTCCGGCTTATGTGTGTATAGCGGCTGGCTAATCGAGCAGCGGGCACCTGCTTTATAGAAGATAAATCGATACCATAGCAGCATGACTAGCTTGTTCTTCAGCTCTCTGGCGCGTTTATGTAATCTGTGACCTATGATCCCCATCTCATACCTGCTCCTTATCGAGCACAAATTGGCTACTGATTGTCTTAATGAGGTGACTTTCCGATTTATCTGCGACAATGATACCCTCTGGACCTGCGACAATAATGACATTATCAAGTCCAATAACGGCGATAGGGATATTCAGCTCATTGATCATGTGGGTATTCTCACAGTCATCAGTCATGTACCCTCGCCCTATGGTTGTGCTAGAAATCTCCTCTGTTAATGTACCCCATGTTCCGAGGTCCTTCCATTTGCCATCATAGGTTTGTGCGGTAACGAAGTTTGCCTTCTCGACGACCTCATAATCAAAGCTCGTTTTCTTCATCTGACTATATCGCTTAACCATCTCTTCGTATTGGAGTGGCAGACCCTTCTCTATAAGCAGATTGATTAGATAGTTTAGACGAAAGGCAAATACACCACAATTCCACATCGCACCCTCCGCTATGAGCTGCTCCGCTAAATCCCTGGATGGCTTCTCTCGATATTGTCTTACCCCCCATCCCTGCTCGGTATCCGCAGTAGAATGCGGATGATTCGGAACAAGATAACCGAACTTCTCAGATGGATAAGTAGGCTTTACACCAATCATTGCAATTTCAGAGGATGTCTCATCGAGTATTCGCTCTAACTGTCTGATCGTCTCAAAGAAGTGGGTATCTACATATGGATCCACAGGTAGGATAACGATCGTTTCATCGAGACTCACACTAGACATTGAATATAGATATGTTGCCGCTAGTGCTACTGCCGGGAAGGTATCTCTTCGCTCTGGCTCCAATATAATCGGTACCTCC
>DFXU01000036.1 GCA_002383285.1 Caryophanales bacterium UBA4100 | reverse complement strand
TTATGATACAGGGAGGTTACGTCCCTTATGAACAAGAAGTTATCTATGGCCGATTATTTAATGACCTTACTATTTCTATTCGTTATTATAGGTGCTCTTGGTGCTTTTTTCTATGGTATAAAAGTAGGAAAGGACAAGACTACCATTAAATATGAGCTTCTCATCGCAGAAAAACAAGAGATGGCAAAGGAGTTAACTGCTTACCATCAACAGTATTTAGTTTCATTCTACCATACGATCTATTTGCCTTACCGAGATTTTCAAAAAAAATGGTTTGAGCATCTTGATGCCATTGAACTAGAGAGTGAATCTGTTGACCCACAAAGTATTTTTAAGGAATTAAGCAAGCTTGCCGATGAGAAATTCAAGTCAATGGAATCTATGTCCATGCCTTCTACCTCACCCTTACTACAAGAGGCACACAGTAATTATCTGAAAAGCTTGAAATTATTCTCAGATGCTACTAGTGAATTTCGATCCAAAACAACAAACCAGCAAGGCGCGAAAATTGTAGAAATGATTAACAACGAAGTATTCTTCAAAGAGGCGAAGAACTTCGCTCTATTAGCTCAATCGGATTACTACTCCGCTATTGTAAGCTGGAACGAGTCCACGAATCCCAATCTAGCTGGCATGGATCTAGCTAATATGGATGATGTAACGTTTAACGAATGGTCGCAGATGAACTTAAATATTAAGAATGTATTCGTCTCTAACATCTTGGAAGAAACCATGAACTATGTTCCCTACTATCCTCAGGACATAACAATTAGAATAGATGAAATGATTACAAATGGGCAAGCCAAGAAGATGGCGTTCCTAACCGTAAAGCCAATAATTGAGATGTTGGTTGATACGAACGCAGTTAGAAGCGGTGACTATCTTAAGAAGCGACAAGTTTTCTATAAGAATGAAACCTTACCTCAGCTTCCGTTCTTCTATGAATAAGCTAATCATAAATACGGGCAAGGAAGAATAACTAAAATTCATGAATTGTTCAAGGCAATACATTGCAATCTATGAGTGCTATACTATAAAATGAGAACAGTCGTGTCAGTTCTGAACGGGAAATAACAGAGGGAAATGGGAATTCACGTAGCAAGCAACTTACAGATAGGAGAGGAAAAAACCATGTTTAAAGTATTAGTATCAGATCCAATTAGTGATATGGGGATTCAACAGCTTTATGATGCTGGTGATGTTACAGTTGATAAGAAATCGGGATTATCCGAAGCTGAATTGATCGCTATCATTCCAGACTACGATGCACTGCTCGTACGAAGTCAGACGAAGGTCACTGCAGGTATTATGCAAGCCGGTAAGAAGCTTAAGGTTGTTGGACGAGCTGGCGTAGGTGTCGATAATATTGATTTAGAGGCTGCCACTCAGCTTGGTATAGTTGTAATTAATGCACCGGATGGCAATACCATTACGACCTGTGAGCATGCATTTGCTATGATGATGTCACTTGCTCGACATATTCCACAAGCGCATAAGAAAACAATCTTGGGAGAATGGGATCGTAAATCCTTCCTTGGTGTTGAGTTGCGCAATAAAGTGTTAGGTGTCATCGGCATGGGACGAATCGGAAGTGAAGTCGCTAAGAGAGCCAAAGCATTCGGTATGGATGTACTTGGATATGACCCCTTCCTCACAGAAGATCGCGCAGATAAACTAGGAATTAAGCTCGGCTCAGTGAACGAGATTGCTGCTAAAGCTGATTTTATTACATTACATACACCTTTAACCAATGAAACTCACCATATTATAGGCAAACCTCAATTCGAAATCATGAAAAAAGGTATGCGTATCGTCAACTGCGCTCGTGGAGGTCTTGTTGATGAATATGCACTTGTTGAAGCAATTGAAGAGGGTGTAGTAGCAGGTGCAGCTTTCGACGTTTTCGAAGTGGAGCCGCCTCCAGCTGATCATCCATTCCTTTCGAATTCTAAAGTGATCGTCACCCCTCACCTTGGTGCTTCAACCTTTGAGGCTCAGGAGAATGTGGCTATAGATGTGTCCGAGGAAGTACTGCATATATTACGAAGTGAGCCCTTTAAGAATGCCGTGAACATGCCTCCTATTCCAGCTGACGTACTTAATAAACTGCTTCCATACTTCACTCTAGGCGAGAATATGGGACGCTTCCTTATACAGCTAGTAGATGGACCTGTAGAAGAGATAACGATTAATTACTCAGGAGAATTATCTGAAGTTGATACGATGGCGCTTACCCGCAATGTAGTTAAAGGTGTACTGACCCATCATCTAGGAATCGAACAGGTTAACATGATTAATTCCCTACACTTAGCGAAACAACGTGATGTTAACGTCATTGTCCAGAAATCACCATTAGCCAAAGGCTTCACCAACTTAGTTACACTATCGTTAAGAACCAAAAAAGAAGTACGTCATATAGCTGGTACACTTCTAAATGGCTACGGTCCACGCATCGTACAGATCGATCAATACCCTGTAGATATCTCTCCAGGCGGCAATATCATTCTTGTTTCCCACAATGACAAGCCTGGCATCATTGGACGTCTTGGAACGGTTCTCGGAAACAACAATGTGAATATTGCAACTATGCAGGTAGGCCGAAAGGATATTGGCGGATCCGCAATCATGATCATCACCGTTGATAAGCAAGCACCTAAAGATGTTATTCAGCAGCTTGCCATGCTTCCTGAGATGATAAACGTAAAGGAAGTTACTTTGTAAAATCAACTAACGAAAGGGCTGTGTCAATAGTAGATAAACCTACTACTGACACAGCCCTTTTATATATGTTCGCACATTTATTTTCACGTGAAACAATATTTTCCAACAGAATACTTGGAATATCGTCAACTTTTGACCAGGCTCATCTGTTGCTCACTTCTTCACTTCACAGGTAGAATCACCGTAAAAGTGGTACCTTCATTCACAATACTCTGCACCTCAATAGAGCCTCGATGAGCATCAACGATATTCTTAACAATAGCTAACCCTAATCCCGTACCACCTGAAGCACCTCGAGTTCGAGCCTTATCAGCTTTATAAAAGCGATCGAAAATATACGGCAAGCTAAGCTCATCAATACCTTGACCTTGATCTTTAACGATCAGCCGAACTACCAATTTGCCTTCTAGCTCAATTGTTTCAGCATCGATCGTAATTTGGCTCGTTTTCTTAGAATGTCGTACTGCATTATCTAATAAATTTGTTAAAATCTGCTCAATCCGATCCTCATCTGCGCTCTCGAGAACGAGCTCAGCCCCTGGGTCATTCGGTTTGAGAAAGATCCCTCTTTCTTTACAGAGCACCGAGAATTTCCGAACCACCCTAGTGAGGATAGATTGGACCTCAACGTGTTCTCTCTTCAGTTCTAGCCTTCCTGCTTCCATTCTCGCCAAGTCTAATAAATCTTGAACTAGCCGACCCATTCTTAATGATTCATCATGAATGACTTGAGCAAGTTCCTTTCTTTCTTCGGGTGTTCCTGCAATGTCGTCTAGAAGCGCTTCACTATAGCCCTGAAGCATGGACAGCGGTGTTCGTAGCTCATGTGATACATTAGCTACAAAGTCCTTGCGCAGCTTCTCAAGGAGGAATTCCTCCGTGACATTCCTCAGTACAGCAACAGCGCCTTGGACATTATGATTGGCATATAAAGGTGCCATCACTACAGACCATACACCACTGTTAACATGAAGCTTTGAGGTGACTTGGACACCACGTTCCTGAACAGCATGATACACAGACATTAATGGTTCTGGTATCCGATCCTTTGGAATGGTCTGATCCTCATCCCAACGAATATGGCTCCACTCTTCAAGGAGCTCACCTCCATGTGGATTGGCGAGAATGACTGTACCCGCAGCATCGAAGGTGATAACAGCGTCGGTCATACTGTGGATTACACTGGATAGTCGATCTCTCTCTAGGCTAAGATCATGAATGGTCCCTTCAAGCTTCTCAGCCATAAAATTCATTGTATTCGATAATTGTCCGATTTCATCTGAGGAGGCGACAGGTACTCTAGTGCTATAATCACCTTTAGAGATCAGATCTGCAGCCTTATTCATGTACATTAACGGTCTTGTAATTCGAGTGGATAGGAAAAAAGCAAAGAAAGTCGTAAGTAAAAAACCAATAATCCCCGTATAAACGAATAGCTTCTTGACGTCACCGGAGTTATTAAAGGTAGCATCAATATATTCTAGAAGGAATGCTCCGAGAACGATGAGTACAACAGCAACCAATAGAATGATCGTTATCCATAGCTTACCAACCACACTTTTCCAGAGTGCCATTTACTTCGCCACCTCTAGCTTATAACCAACACCCCACACCGTGGTAATCATCGCAGCTGCTTCAGGTGAGACTTTGTTCAGCTTCTCCCTCAACCTTTTCACATGTGTATCTACAGTTCGTAAATCACCGAAAAATTCATAATTCCAAACATCCTTTAGTAGCTGCTCTCTCGAGAAAACCTTGTCCGGGGAAACGGCCAAATAATGCAGTAGCTCGTACTCCTTGGGCGTGAGCCCCACCTCCTGTCCCCCTGCTGAGACACGATGGGCATCATGCTCAATCATCAGGTTAGGGAACACAATGTCATTACCACTGCCTGACGTTGCCTTAGATAGGAAAGCCGTGGCAGAAGAACGTCTTAGTATGGCCTTAACTCGATAGATAACCTCACGAGGACTAAAGGGTTTAGAGACATAATCGTCAGCCCCAGCTTCAAACCCTTGAACTCGATTCGTCTCCTCCCCTTTAGCAGTGAGCATAATAACAGGAGTTGACTTCTCAGCGCGTAATCGAGCACAAACCTCAGTGCCGTCAATTCCAGGAAGCATGACATCAAGCAGGATTAATGCATAGTCATTCTCAATGGCCATTGTTAAGGCAGCTTCTCCATCCTCAGCCTCATCAATCTCATAGCCTTCCTTCTCCAAATACATGCGCAGAAGTCTTCGAATTCGGTCTTCATCATCTACTACAAGAATCTTTCTCGATAGGTCTTCCATTCGTTATCTCTCCTCTAGACGCCTGCATATGAATGCAAACCAGCTATAATTAGATTAACACCAATCAAAGTAAACATAACTACAAGAAAACCAATTACCGACAGCCAAGAAGACTTCTTACCTTGCCAGCCGCGCGATAACCGGAGATGTAGATATACGGTATAGAATAGGAATGTTATGAGTGCCCATGTTTCCTTAGGATCCCAGCCCCAGAATCTACCCCATGCTTCATGTGCCCAAATCATGGCGAAGATTAAGGCTCCAAGAGCAAAGATAGGATAGCCAATGGCGATGGCACGATAACTGATCTCATCTAAATCATCAGCATCAATGCCTCCCATCATCCTCTGCAATACTGCGCCTAATGGCTTACGAGCAATTAATCGTATAACCCCATAGAGGATTAATCCAGCTAAGAGTGACCAGATGATCGTATTCAGCTTTCTCCCAGAATCCAAGCCCTTCATCCAGGATGGCGCTGACAATAACGGTTCATCCATTCCGATGAAAGAATCCATATGTGCAATTGTACTATTAGCAGGTTTAATAAAAGGCGGAAGCTTATAGTCTGTTGTCTTCGTTACAGTAATTGACTCGCCAGTCTTAGCATCCACTTGCTGTATTTCTTGCGTGAATTGTGCAGAATAATCAGTTGATCTAAAACCGTTCGTAATGAGGACAAAGCCGATAACAACAACAATGGCATATATAGTAAACTCGATGCCAAGCCGGCTCTTGCGAGACTCGCTGGATGTGGAGCTATAATCTATTGTTCGTAATAAGTACATAAGACCCGCAGCAAAGCCTATTGCGAAGAAAGCCTCACCAAGCGCAGCTGTAGTTACATGGATATAAAGCCAATAGCTTTGTAGAGCTGGGATGAGCGGTTGTACTTCCTTAGGGAACACAGCAGCATAAGATATCAATACAATAGTAACAGGCATAGCGAACAAGCCTAATGCGGAAATACGATAAATCGCAAATAATACAATAAAGGCTGCAACGATGGCCATCGATAAGAAGGTCGTGAATTCAAACATATTGGATGTGGGAACATGTCCAGAAGCAATCCATCGAGTGACGAAATAAACAATTTGTGATGCGAGACCGATGATTGTTAATAGAATTGCAAATTTAGTCCAACGGCGTAGATGAGCAGCAGGATCTCGATTACTCCACTTCTTACCCGCAATAGCAACCACATATACGATAAATGATACATTATACAGGATAAATGCTAATAGTAATGCATTCTCACTCCATTGTTCGAAATTCATGGCTGTCTCACTCCGTTCTCTAATTGTTTCGGTTCAACGTGAATACCCGCTTTTCCAAGTATGACTGACAGTTCCTTCCGAATACCGAACCAATTTTTGCTCGTATGGGCACCAATCGTTATGTCTTCCTCATCATCAATTCGAATCCATATACGTCGATGCTGCCAATAGATACCCATGATAACGCCAATCATAAAGATTACTCCACCAACGAAGATATAAGGTAAGGCCTTATCCATTCTTATATTTAGAAAGCTTGTAAATTGTGATATGCCCACATCCTCCATTGAGCTTACACCGATATCAATTGTATTAGCAACAGCCAAATTCAATTTATCCTGACTGAAGCGCTGTTTATCTATATCACGGGGGAAATATATGTATACCTCTCCTTCCTCAGCTAGATCAGGTCCTTGTATTAAGAATACGAAGGCTGGAGCAAGAGGAGTTCTCGAGTTTGTGAAGGGTATCCCCTTATCATTCAAAGCGAACTCGGGGTAATAATCCTTGAGAGATAATACATATGGACCTACAGCATATGATTCTTTTGGCGAGTTGGTATTAAGTATAAAAGGCCCATACGATGTTTGAGTTTTCTTGTTCGTAAGCGACACATTGACTGATCGAATTTGAATCGTCTCTCTAAAGTCGAATTGGTAGGCGAGCAATCCCTTGTACTTCAGTGGTTTATTCACTTGGATATTCTGTTCATGCACTTTATTCAACACAGGATCTGTGCTTTCACAATCCTCTAAACATTCGTAAAGTATAGCTTTCGTCTCGAATAGCTTAGGAACCGCTCGACCTTGTCCACGGAATTCAGTTGGCAAATCTTCCTCTGTATAGTATTCAACCGTAAATTGCTCGTTCTCTAGATAATAAGGAGTGTTCTCAATCTTCACCGGCACGCCTTCTAGAAAACCATTGTATTGATCCATATACCATCCGGGCAAACCCCTCATTAATACTGCAAGCAAGAAAATAATGAGTCCAATATGGTTAATATAAGGACCCCAACGGCTAAAACGGTGCTTCTCAGCTAGTAGTGCTGTTTGATCAGTATGAACTCGATAACCTTTCTTCTTCAATACGGGAACAAGCTCATTGATGAATGTAGCTGCGGAAACGCTTGTTGATGGCAGCTTGCCTTGGAAGACTACGCGTTGTCTGACCAGAAAGCTCATATGCTTACGAATCTGTTGCTTATTCAGTGCACGATAAAGCGGCAGAACACGATCTAGACTACATATGATTAATGAAGCACCAATCATGATGAGCAAGAGCTTGTACCACCACGAATTATACGTATCTGATAAACCAAACAAGTAATACAATTTTCCAGTGAGACCATACGTATTCTCATAATAAACCGATGGATCTATATTAAGGAAGGTATTCTCCTGAGGATATATGGTTCCAATTATTGAAGCACACAAGGTGATAAAGATTAGAATAATCGCAACTTTTACAGATGAAAAAAAACGCCATACCCGATCAATTAGTGCCGGGTTCTCGCGTTGTGAGCGTCGAGCGATTCCGTCATATCTCATCTCGAGTGGTCCAGTACCAAATTCATCATCTAACGGTTTTCCACAGGACTCACACAACACCGTTCCGACCGGGTTCTGATGTCCACATTCACATTTGGTATTGTGCAGCATGGGTAGATACCTCCAAATAACGGCTTAGCTTAAGGTCATATAGGAACAGCCGAATGATAGTTGCGGTTATCAACAACAAAAATACAGGTGGTATTTCCATTATTCTGTTGTAAAATTATCGCAAGTTATTATTCGCTTGTTCCAAGTGCAGCCAATGTAGAGGACAAGTAAGCTTCATCCATGGCACCTTCGAATATCACTTCGATCTTGCCGTTCTCATTAATAAATACAGTTGTTGGGTAATTCATTACACCATACTCTCGACGAACAACATCCTTGTCAAGCAAGGATGGAAAGGTTAGCTTGTGCTGACGGAAGAACGCCTTGACACTTACTATAGAATCATTCTCATTAATTGCAAGAATTTCAACATTATTATCCGCAGCGTGCTCCTCATAATAATTCTGAATGATCGGCATCTCTTCTACACAGGGTGGGCAATAGGTACCCCAGAAATTAAGTACAACGATCTTCCCTTTATAATCAGATAGTCGATACTGCTCTCCATTCATTCCGGGTAAGGTAAAGTCAGGGGCTTTCGAGCCCACTTTGGGGATAGTGTCCTCACTAAAAAGATTGTCGGCAAGCGTAATGCCACCAACAATGAATATTGCAATGAGTATAAATACTTGAATCATTCTTCTATATTTTTTCAAAGCCATCACCTATCCTGTAGTTACAATTGTAAAGTCTGTGATATCCCTCACTTGTACTCATTATAAATGATTACACTTCGTATCCAAACAGTGTAAATTGAAAATTATGTGTCTTTTGGCGTGGAAAAGCCGGTATCCATCAAGTCCTCTATTTCCTTCGCAGTCAATGGTCGAGATTTGCCGCGTGGAAGCCCCTCAAGGAATAGCGGTCCATATTGAACCCTTCTTAGTCGAACCACTGGATAATTAATGGCATCGAACATTCTGCGCACTTGACGGTTACGTCCTTCATGAATGGTTATTGCGATAATGGACTGCTTCTGATCATCTCCAATATCATAATAATCCACATTAGCAGGTGCAGTAATACCATCATCTAACATAACACCTTGGGCTAACTTCTCTAGAAGTGAACCATGTGGTACACCCTTGACGGTTGCGTGATATGTTTTGGGAACATGAAATTTCGGATGGGTAAGACGGTTGGCAAATTCACCATCGTTCGTTAACAACAATAAACCTTCTGTATCGTAATCTAATCGACCAACTGGATATAACCGTTCAGATACATTCTTAATATAATCCATAACCGTTCTGCGACCTTCTGGATCATTCGCACTTGTGATAACACCCTTAGGTTTATGGAATACCAGATAAACCTTATTCTCGGTCTTTATTGCACGACCATCCACTGCTATTAAGTCTGTCGGACTTACCTTGACACCAAGCTCAGTCACACGTTCTCCATTAACTTCGACACGACCTGCTAGGATTATTTCCTCACATTTGCGGCGCGAGCCAACACCTGCTTGAGCTAATACTTTCTGTAATCGTTCCATTGGAAAAAACCACCTCAGATCATATGATACCTGTCTCTAGAAGAAATCACAAGTTCATACGATGAAGCAGCTTTAGAAAACTAACAAACATATCACGAGAGCAGCGATAAAACCAACCAAATCGGAGAATAAGCCTACCTTTAGGGCATATTTGGATCGATGAATACCTACTGCGCCGAAGTATACTACCAAGACATACAGGGTTGTATCCGTACTGCCTTGTACCGTTGAAGCCATACGCCCGATCATCGAATCCGGTCCAAAGTGCTGCATCAAATCAGCAGTGAATGCGAGTGAACCCGCACCGGTAATTGGTCTCAATAATGCCAAGGGCAGAACCTCTCCAGGTATCCCAAATCGTTCGAATAGCGGCCGAATCACACCTATCATTGCATCCAATGCCCCAGAAGCACGAAAGATGCTGATCGATGCCATCATACCTACCAAATGAGGGATAATATTGACTGCGGTAGTAAACCCATCCTTGGCGCCATCAACGAAAGATTCATATACAGGCACTTTACGATAAGCGGCATATAGTGGGATGAGAACAATCAACACAGGAATTGCCCATGCCGAGATGGTATTAATTAAATTAAGCACTCTTATTCTCCTCGCTTGAATGAATAGGAGGGTTAAGCTGCTGCTGCTTGAGTTCCTTGGAGCGATACCAACGGTCAGCCATTATAGCCGCTATCGTTGCTACCATAGTAGCAAGCAGAGTAGTACCAACAATTTCCGTCGGATTCGCGGAATCATAACTCATTCGAATAGCTATGATTGTAGTAGGAATAATCGTTATGCTTGACGTGTTAATGGCAAGCAGTGTACACATGGCTGGAGTAGCTGATTTGGGGTCGGGATTCAGCTTTTGTAGCTCTTGCATCGCTTTAATCCCCATTGGCGTTGCTGCATTGCCTAGACCTAGAATGTTCGCACTCATATTAGATAGGATATAACCAATGGCAGGATGATTTTTCGGTACATCAGGGAATAGGAAAGTCACAATTGGACGTAACAATACTGCTAATTTCTCTAATAAACCCGATTGTTCGGCAATACGCATTATACCGAGCCAGAATACAAGAACACTAATTAAGCCAAAGCAGACGGTAACACCCGATTTAGCTCCTTCGAACAATGCTTCTGTTACAATATCGATTCTTCCGTTCACAGCTGCGAACAGGAAACCAATTGTAATAAAGAAAAGCCATATCCAGTTCACCATCAGGGCACCTCGTCTCCATAAGATTATTGTTCTTGGATCGTGAATAGAGCCTTAAATAATCGCCTCATTATCGAGAATGCATTCTCATGTATAAGAATATTAGCTTGAGTTGCTCGGAGTGATGTATGTGCTTTAGCATTACTGCGATTGAGATTCTTTAATACAGGGTCATTCTCATTGTAGAAGAGCTGCTTCCCTATGAATATGGAGCCTAGATGGTATTCTGCGATGGCTCTCACTCCTAATCTGCCTTGGAGTGAATCCTCCTGAATATATTTCACACGAATGTCAAGCTGCTCATCTTCTCTCATTGGGTATATGAAGGAAGTAGGACTCATAAGCGTCGTACCCTTTAATGGCTCATCTCTCGACTGAATAACTTGTAAGGGGTAATTCCTAAATCCGAAATCTAGCAATCTAGCATGGTCCGCCCAATCGTCTCCATCATTCAGGGTGACTGCCGCTAATTGTTGACCGCCTCGTGTTGCTGAGGAAACCAAGGTGCGATTAGAAAGCTTAGTGAAACCCGTCTTCACGCCATCTGCCCCCTCGTACAAATGAAGCATCTTATTCTTATTACGCCAACGATGATCCCATTTCTCATAAGGGTTAGGAACTGTAATAGATGGAGTTTTCACAATTTCCCGGAATATTGGATTCTGCAGGGCATAGGCTGTCAATACCGCCATATCATTCGCACTTGAGTAATGCTCCTTGGCATCTAGCCCATGCGGATTCATAAAGTGTGAATTCGTCATTCCAAGCTGCTCAGCCTTCTCGTTCATCATCAAGATAAAGCCCTCTAGTGAGCCGCCTATATGCTCTGCTATCGCTGTTGCTGCATCGTTACCGGAGCGTAGCATGAGCCCATACAGCATATGGTGTAAGTTCATTTCCTCCCCCGAATGTAAGTAGATGGAGGAGCCTTCAACACCATAAGCTCTCAAGCTAACCTTTACCTTATCTGATAAGGATCCTGCTTCTATCGCAACAATTGCAGTCATGATTTTTGTAAGGCTTGCAATACGTAGAGGTTTATCTCCATTATTACTGTATAGAATTCGACCTGAGCTTACATCGATCAGTGCTGCAGCCTCTGCATTCGTGCTGATCGATGGAGCTTCTGCAATAGCAATCAGAGGAGTGAAGTTAATGGAAAGTTGTGCAATAATACTGAATAATATAATCCATTTCGTTCGCAATTTCACTGTTGTTCCTCCTGAAGGTTATTAATGTAACGCCTGTCCTTTCTCCATATATATGCCTATTTCGAACAGATATACATGAAAAAAACCTAGCGTTGATTGCTCGCTAGGTCCATTCATTATTATTGAGAAATGTGCACATTATTTGCGTGAATCCATGTATTAATTTGTCGGTCCCTGTGCTGTAGATTGAGGTGCGGTGACTCCCATGCTTGCAGCTGTTGTCATGGAGTTAGCTTGAGCCTGTCCATTACCTAACATGCTCTGTATCTTCTCGACAACCTGCGGAGCAAGATCAATAATACGTTCATAGAGATGCGTATTATTGTCCAGTGGTACAACCTTTACACCATTCATCCCAACAACTAGGAATGCGATCGGAGTAATGGATACACCTCCACCGCTACCTCCACCGAATGGTAATGAAACAGTAGCTAATTCTCCTTGGGTTCTGCCCGCTCCATTTTGTTGATCTTTATCTTTGTCAATTCTAAAATCACTTCCGCCTG
>DFXU01000104.1 GCA_002383285.1 Caryophanales bacterium UBA4100 | reverse complement strand
CAGGCATATTCGGCGCAGGAGACATAACAACCTATCCGGGAAAATTAAAATTAATTGCCGTCGGCTTTGGTGAAGCACCTACTGCTGTTAACAATGCCAAGGTTTACATTGATCCCGCTGCGAAGCTTTCTCCAGGACATAGTAGCAGTATGAAATTTTAGAAATTCATATAATAATTACTCAAAAAGGCTCTCCTCAAGGACAATGTCATTAAGGAAAGCCTTTTGTATATATATGCTATCTCCTAATACTATTCCTGAACTTCCCAAGCAACAGATATCTGTTCGTCAACCCAGCTTCGAATGCGAATCTCGATTGCTGTCTCGATCTCCTCATCCGTTAATTCCCCTAGTCTAAATTCTTCGATCTCTATAACTTTATGCACAGAATGGCCGTCAGCAATCATAAGAGTAACATCAACCTTCACTAACAGTCCCCCGGAGTGCCNNAGCTTGATCCACAGCCACAGGTTGCAGATGCATTAGGATTATGAATAGTGAAGCCCCCGCCCATTGCAGATTCCTTGAAGTCAATTTCTACTCCATTCAGATATTTAGTGCTTTCTGTATCTACAACAACTTTTAAGCCCTGAACATCTAAAATTTGGTCATCGTTTCTCTGCTCATCGTCAAATCCCATTCCATATGAAAAACCACTGCAGCCACCTGATTTAACACCGAGTCGGAGAAATAATTTTTGAGACTGCTCTATTTCTAACATCTCGTTAATTTTATCCTTAGCTGTTTCACTTATTGTAATCATAGTACGTACCTCCTCTAGATATTTACATTATTATTTCTATAATAACACATTTACTCCTTACATGTTGCCCCACTATAGGACTAGGTTTATAATGAAGGGAAGCTTTGCATTTTTTGAATACCTTATTATTTCTTTTTTATGGCATTATTATATCTGCGCAGGGAAAGAGGGCTACCATGTCTATTGTAATAAACAGTACTGAAAGTCGTATGGATGAGATCAAAGAGAAGGTCAATCAAGGCATTCGATTAACTATGGAAGACGGCTTGTTCCTATATGAATCTGACGATTTGCTAACAATTGGTCAGATGGCTAATCAAGTTAATCTTCAAAAAAACGGCAAAAAAGTGTATTTTATCGAGAATATGAGCTTGTACTTTACGAACGTATGCGAGGCCCATTGCTCCTTCTGTAATTTCCGCAAAGATGAGGGTGATGCTGGTTCTTATACATTAAGTGGTCCGGAAATGATCGAATATGTCGAGAAGCACTATCATCCGGGAATTCGTGAATTCCACATTGTGGGTGGGCATAACCCTAACGTCCCTTTCCAATATTATGTCGATTCCATTCGTGCACTTCATGAACACTTTCCAGATGTGACGATCAAAGCCTATACTGCTGCAGAGATAGAATTCTTCTCGAGAATTAGTGGCTTAAGTTTCAAAGGCGTTCTTGAAACGTTAATATCAGCTGGACTACACACGCTTACAGGTGGGGGGGCGGAGATTCTATCCGATCGTTATCGTGATAAGATGCATGTGGACAAGGCTAACGTTGCACAATACCTCGACGTTCATCGCACTGCACATGAATTAGGATTGAAGACCCACACAACTATGCTGTACGGGTCTCCAGTTGAAACCTTACAGGAGCGTATTGAGCACATGATATACTTAAGAGAGCTCCAGGACGAAACGAATGGCTTTCAGGTATTCATTCCACTTGCCCTTCAGCCTATTAATGCGAATGCTGGAATTAAACGACGAAATTCTGCCTTTGAGGATTTGCGTACAATCGCTATCAGTCGCTTGATGCTGGACAACTTCCAACATATTAAAGCTTATTTCATTAATATCGGCACTCAACTAACACAGGTTGCACTTACCTTTGGGGCGTCTGATGCACACGGTACTATCATCAAGGAAAGAATTAGCCATGCTGCAGGTGCGTTAACACCCGATGGTCTCACACGAGATGAATTGATCTGGTTAATTAAGGGAGCTGGTCGTATTCCTGTAGAGCGTGATACGTTCTATAATGAAATTAAGGTGTATTAATTATGGATTGGTTATTGGCGTTGATGTTAGTATGGGGCTCATTGGAAGACGCTTCTGAAGCATATACTATACAGCAAGAGGCAATTGTTGCTGCCAATACACAAGCTGAAGTTACTATGTTTAATAACAAGTCATCTGCCCAATCAACGATTAGTGAGCAATTTGCGATTATCCCGAATGAGGTCCAACAAGGTGATGCTATATTAGTTCGTTCGCAAACGGAGATGACCATTACTTGGAACAAGACGACATACACCCTGTTACCATTCGGACTCGGCTATTATGCGATATTGCCGGTTCCAACGAATATGAAGCCTGGAGATTATACCATAGAGGGGCAACCTCTANNAGAGCAGCAAGCTGCCATGCGCCGCAATACAGAACGAATCGCTCAGGATCAGAAGAAAGTCGATATTGTACGAAGTGACTCCGAGCCCACATTCTTATTCGACGGACCTTTCCTTCAACCTGTGGAAGGCCGATTATCAACCTCCTTTGGATTTACACGGTACATTAATGGGGATTTAAGCGGTAGACATAACGCCATTGACTTAGCTGCCCCCGAAGGTACTGAGATAAAAGCGACAAATGCCGGAAGGATCGTTTTGGCTGAGGAGCTATACTTAACAGGTAATGCGATTTATATTGATCATGGAATGGGATTGTTCTCCCAGTATGCTCACATGTCAAAGCTTCTGGTTGAATCTGGGGAGATGGTTGAAGCTGGACAAGTTATTGGTTTAGTTGGGACGACAGGCTTCTCAACCGGACCTCACTTACACTTCGCATTCTGGATTCACAATGTTCAGGCAAATCCTTTTCACTTTTTCGAATCTTCTCCGTTTTATTGGGAAGATAATAACAACCTTTGAGGCGGTAAACGATGAATGATCTTGATCTTAAACAGGCATATTCTATATTAGGGCTTCCGGACGAAGCACCAATGGAAGATGTGGACAAGCGATATGCATTATTACTCAAGAAGCAGCACTCACAGCAGGCACGCGCTAACGAAGAGCATTCAAAGTTGGAAGTGAGTCATAACGATCAGCTTATTAATCAAGCTTATAGAACTCTCTTACAACATCACAAAGAAAAAGCCAGCTTAGCATTTGAGCACGAATATTATTCAGCTACACATCGTAAGTGGAAATTAGATAAGCTTGATCACTTCTGGCAATATAATAAAATCCGTATTATTACCGCACTACTGATCTTAGCTGTAATATTATATGGTCTAAACACGTATCTAGACAAGAGAGCTGAGCGTATTGCTGAGTCTAAACGGCCGCCCATTGATATCGAGATCATGTTTTACGGTGACTTCTTTACGGAGGATATTCAGAAGTTGGAGCAATCTTTATTGGATCAAGTTCCCGAATGGAAGCGAGTCAAAATCATCATTAATCAGATTCCATCAGATCCAACTAATCCTTATGCGGTATCCCTTCAGCAGAAGGCTGTAATAACACTAATGACAGAAAAACCGGATATATATGTGATGGATCAGCCTGCATTTGACATGTTATCCGCTCAACAAGCTTTACTCGAGGTAAATAATTGGCTAGGTCCAGTAGAAGCCCAGCTTACTGAAGAACGGAAGTTGTTCGGACAGGGCGAGGAAGATTTGCAGCCTAAGTTTTATGGTGTTGATATAAGTAAGCATACCGTATTTGAGAATAGGGGCTTACACAGTGTGAATCAGATTTTCGGAATGCGATTCGACTCAACAAAGCATCAAGCAGCCCAGCAATTAATTAAGCTATTCCTTGAGAAAGCACAATAGATTTAGGGATTATTCAGAAGGCATATTGAAATCATCCACCCACGCGTAATCATCATCAGGGGCCTGGATGGCGGTTATTATTTGCTCATATAGCTCATCTGGCGTGTTGGCTACAATGATCTCCCCATTCACCATAGCATATGGGGATGTGTAGCACTCGCCGCAATTACCTAGGCAGCCATATTCAATAACATCATAGTCAGGGTTTTCCTCCAACTTCTTCATGATGGTATCTGTGCCTAGCGCCATATTACTGTTACAGAATTCAATTATCGGTCTCATTAGGAAATCCACCTTTGAAAATGTTTCTCAATGATATATAATATATAGTATAGAAAGGAGTTGAAGCAAATGAGCGAGACAGTAACAGAAGGTACAATGTATGATGAAGTGCTAGAAGTGCTTGATAAGCTTCGACCGTTTCTTCAGCGTGACGGCGGTGACGTCGAATTAGTGGACGTTGAAGGCGGCATCATCAAACTTCGATTAATGGGAGCTTGTGGTAGTTGCCCAAGTTCTACAATTACTCTTAAAGCTGGTATCGAACGTGCCTTACTTGAAGAGGTTGAAGGCGTTGTAGAGGTCGTACAGGTATTCTAATTAACAAGCCCTGCCATTTAGGCAGGGCTTGTTCTTTAACTGCAATCAGGTTAGGGGCCACATACGTATTGGATCCATTCCGCCCGCCACATTAATCATGCTCCCTGTAATGAAATCGGATTCAGAGCGACTGAGGAATGCAGCTACTCTGGCAACGTCTTCCCCTGTTCCTGGTCTACCCCTTGGAGATTCAGGATCAATAATATGCTCGACTTCAATTATTTTCTTCTCCTTATTATCTCCTCGAATATCTCCAGGACAGAGCATGTTAACTGTTATTCCATTCTCAGCTTCCTCCACGGCCAGTGTCTTGGTAAAGGACACTAAACCAACCTTCGCCGCTGCATAGACAGCTCGATGTGGCCAAGCTCGCGATTCTCCAGCATGGGCAAAGCCAAAGTGGATAATTCTCCCCCAATTGTTAAGCCGCATAAAAGGTAACACCAGATGATCCAGCTCCATTACAGCGGTAAAGTTGCTGTTGATTAAATATTGAATATCCTTCATTGTATATTCTGCGAATTTTCTCCGCTCTCTGTAGAAAGGTCCTGCGTTATTAATTAAGATGTCTACTGAGCCGAATAGATCTGTTGTACGCTGAATAAGCCTCAAGAGGGCACTGGAGTCCGTGACATCAACCTGTAGNNAAGCACAAGTTCACGAGCCTCTAACTCGCTCCGCAAGTAACTCACTACAATGTCGTGGCCAGCCTCTGCTAAGGAGAGAGCAATCTGTCTACCTAAACCTTTGGCACCACCTGTAATAACGGCTACTCGACGTCTACTCATACAATTTAACACTCCCCCAAACTTTTCCGACGTTATTCATGTGATCGTGATGAGCAATAAGTGAATATGGTAAGGAGTGATTCACAAACCATGTCAAATCCTAACTTTAAATCCTCTAAATTAATTTGAACAGGCTCGACCATATGCGTCGTGGCAAAGCATCTTCGTCTCTGCCATATGTCATCAATTAATTCAGCATTCAAAGAATGAATTTCCAAATTCCTTCTCGTCTTCAGTCTACTCATTGGCTTCTGGTATTTGACTTTGATCTCATACAGATGTTGCTCCAAATCTTTGTAGTTAGGCAATTTATGAAGCTGTCGAAGCACAGTATAATATGAGAATTTGGGCTTCACACGTGCTGTATCAAGGTCATATAGCCTATCTAGAAAATAACCCGTTTTATCCAGTGTCGAGAAGACCCGTATGAATGCGTTCTTATAATAATACAAATGACGATCATAATTAACAAGCTCTTCTGACGACATTTCTTCCTCAGTAGGCTTATTAATATTCGCACCATATCTCACAGAGCAATATACACTTTGCTCCAGCTCGTCCAGTGCACCTCGTAATCCCGTAGCCCATAAGTCTAGACGAATCCACTTGTCCTTAACACCACCTGCACAATCATGATCACTACGCAATCGTATCGAGAAGGCATCTATGGCTATATTCGTTTCATTTAATATTCCGATATCCTTCCTAGGCTCATCCCCGAATATCGATCTTAGCATCATCTCACCTGCTTATCTTAATTTCACCGAACTGGCCTGAGCTGCCAAGCCCGAATACATAGATAACTTAATACTGCGAATAGTGCTGCAATAATCATTGTATGAACAATTCCTGCGAATACATACATGCTCTCTGAATGAATAACCAAGGTCACCCAAGCCCCGCTTAGTACCTGCATGCCAGTCAGTACAAGTGCTAAAATCGACATTCTACTAATCTCCGGCGATTGTTTACTATATCGACTACCAAGAACTGCAATCCATACGATTAGAAGCAATACAAGCATAGCCGCAACTCGATGAATAAAAGCTATGCCCGTAGAACCTGCTAATTCAGGAATAATCTCGCCATTACATAATGGCCAGCCTGTACAGCCGCCAGATGAATCCGTATGGCGGACATAAGCGCCGATGTACACAACTACATAAGTGTAAATTGTTACTAGCCAAACTAGCTTACGATAGAATGGTTGGACATAAATAGTCTTATTCGGTATAGCCGCATCTTTATCATGCCAAACTTTCAGAACAATTAGCAATGTAAATGTAAATGCTAATAATGAGAATCCAAAGTGTAACGCCATGACAGCAGATGACGTTTCCCATACTACAGCCATGGCTCCTAATATCGCTTGTATAATTGTAAAAAGCAGTGCGCCGCTAGCATAATAAAAAGATTCACTGCGACGACCAAATTTGCGGTACACAGCAATAAAAGTCATCACAACAAGAATTCCAACAACACCGGTTATCGCTCGATGACTGTATTCAATAATAGATTCCAATGTATATGCGGGAATAAACTTACCATTGCATAGCGGCCAATCATCTCCGCAGCCTCTTCCAGACTCGGTTTTGGTAACTAGAACACCTGCTATAAGAACAAGAAACATGCCTAAACATGTTACCAAAGTCAGCCATTTTAACGTAAGACGCACTTCTATTCACCTGTTCCTTTGTTTGACATAGAGCCACCATTCATTATAACGATTTTTACGCAGTTTTACCAAGTACTTTTTTGTGACAAACTTAACAGAAAACCACCAATCAGACTCTATTCAGCCCTCAGGTGGTTGAGTTACTACCCTATACGTGTAACCTGCCATACTACGGCATTCACTTTAATCTCTTCATTAAGCCATTGCTCTGCGATTCGCCGGAATAAATCCGGGTCCCCGCTGCACAAAAACTGATGTATAGGTTTGTGAACCTCAGTCTCTAGAAGTCCTCTGTGATACAGGATTGTGCTAACCTCTCTAGCCGTCTCATCAGCTGAGCTAATTAATGCGACGTCCGGTCCCATAACATCTCCAATAATCGAACTAAGGAATGGGTAGTGGGTACAGCCAAGAATCAAACAATCAATGGAAGAATGCTTTAATTGCTCCAAGGATCGATTTACAATCTCATGTGTGCCCTCTTGCTCAATTAACCCTTGCTCCACTAATGGAACAAACTGCGGGCACGATAAGCTCGCAATTTCCAAATTGGGGGAAATACTCTTCAGCGCTTTCTCATAAGCACCACTCAATATTGTACCTTCAGTACCTATAACACCTACAACACCATTCCTTGTCGTCTTAATTGCTGCACGCGCACCAGGATGAATGACTCCGATAACTGGTATATCGACAAGGCTCCGAATTTCGTCAATAGCAACAGCGGTTGCAGTGTTACATGCAATGACTATCATCTTTGGCCGATATTGGAGTAAATACTCCACAATTTGTAGAGTGAATTTCCGAACCTCTTCGGCGGGGCGTGGTCCGTAGGGTGCTCGTAACGAGTCTCCAAAATAGATGATCTTCTCTAAGGGCAGCTGCCTCATCACCTCTTTAGCAACCGTTAAACCACCTACACCTGAATCGAGAATTGCAATACCTTGCTGATGCTGCACGAGTACACCGCTTCCCTCTACGATAATTGTTACTTCCATGTATAATTATATTGTTTTTTTACTCTTCTGTGCATACCTTATGCACACTAATATTAGTGTAATTAAAGTAAATGCAGTTAGTGCAAGAAAAGGGATAGTAATAAACCCGAACCAGTTAATGTAAGCTACATCGCAAGGAATAATACCACACGTCTTACCTCCTCCATCGAACCAATCCGTCTTCTCTATGGCATAATGGTAAGAGGAGAAACCGATACCTAGAATTGTTATAGGTAACACATAAATTGTCTGGTTCAGATCCTTTCTTGCGGAAGCAATTCCTAGAACAATGACCAATGGATACATGAGAATCCGTTGATACCAGCATAAAGTACAAGGAAGATATCCCATAACCTCTGAAAAATATAAGCTTCCCAATGTTGCTATTGTTGCAATAATCCAAGCTAATGATAACCCTTGATCAGTGATAAAGTCACGGAATTTATTCATAATTCTCTCCTTCAATATGTATGAGTTCATAAAAAAGAACCCGATGCGGGTTCTTTAATCTATCCAGTTATTTGTAAGTATCTACTTCTTCAGCTGCAGCTTCAGCTTGAACTGGCTTCTGCTCGTCGCGAGCTTCCTTCCAACCCTTTACTTCGGTAACAACAGTACCTGCAAGCTCCTTAGCCTTATCAACTAATTCACTGGTCTGAGCGCTAACATTCTTAGCAATCACTTGACTGCGTTCTGATACATTCTTAGCAATCACTTGGCTACGTTCAGAAACATTCTTGGCTAGTGATTGACTGCGATCACTTACCTGACCAGCTATTTCCTGTGTTCTATTGCTAACAGTGTTAACCGTATCCTTAATATCAGAACGTAGCTCTTCACCTGGTTTAGGTGCTAGAAGAAGTGCTGTAATTGCTCCAATTACCCCACCTACTACTGCTCCTAACAAGAAATCCTTACCATTCATATTATTATCAGACATTCCGATCCTCTCCTTTGGGTTTATTTGATTTTAACGTTTGAAACTTCTGCCATAGATTGATTGCCACATTAGTCCAATGCATAACTTCATCAATACGCTTCTGTTGCTTATGAACACCATTCTGAACACCGTGAGTGATCGATTTGGTAACAGTAGCTGACACCTGTTTCATCGATGATGTTACCTGATTAACAGCTTCTCCAACCTCACTGACAGATTCGAAAAGCGAGTCTACTTGCTTGATCTTCTTGTGAAGGTCCTGAGTGATCTGATTTGTTGATTTCATTAAGATTACGGTTTCTCGAGTTACCTCATCAACCTGTAGCTGCACCTTCTCTAACGTTCTACTTACTTGCTGTACGGAGTCATTAATAGACCTAAGCGCAATAATTAAATAAATGGTAAGCGCGACAAACGCAGCAGCAATAACGGCAATACTCAGTCCAACTAACATCCCCATTCACCTCTTTTGCGTAGTTACACGAACTAGACGTATGCCTACTCTCTCTTCTTATTATAAGTATACCACACCCACTTTGACACAAACAAAAAAAGAAAATTCAACCAACGTCCATGAGACAATTCCACCAACTATTTAACCCTAAATCTGAAAATCGAATCATGAATATGTGGATATCTATTTATTCTGTATAACATACTTGCACTTCTTCCCATCCTTAGCTAAACATTCGATTCGTTCGACCTCTGTACCCAATAGTTCACCGAAGAGAGCAAGCTCGCTCTCACAAGCATGATTATATTTATTCGCAACCTGGGCTATCGGACAATTAAATTCATTAATGACATAATTCCCTTGATCATCTTGCTCCCAAACTGCCATATACCCATTATCATTCTGTATTGTGGCTAGCTCAATTACTTTGTCCTGCAAGGTATTAGCAGACATACGATCTGCATATTTTCGAACCAATTTTTCTTTGCGTTTATCGAATAATCGTCCAATTACATTCTCATCTGAGCTTGAGGCAAGCTCATCTAACAAATCCAAGGTGAGATTATGATAATTGTTGGGAAATTGACTTTCGGAATTTATAGTAAGTGAATACTTATGTGAGGGTCGACCCATCGGTTGTCGAACAAGCGTCGTTTCAACCAGCCCATCTCTCTCCATGTTATTCAGATGTCTGCGAACTGCCATCTCAGTAACAGCTAACTGTTTGGCCATATCTCCAACACTCAAGGGTCCACATTTCTTAAGCATGGTAAGTAATAACCTACGTGTTGAGAAGTCATAATCATTCTGCATGGCTATCACCCCCTAATGTACTTTTTCTATATGATAACGTACTTATGGGGATTCGTAAATTAGTAAACATAAAAGTATAATAAGTAATTAAAAACTATATAGGAAAATTTAGTTAACTTAGTTCGCTGTCTAAGTACTTAACGATAGCATCCTTGAAGAGATCGAGGCCTTCAGGTAATTGCAGGGAAAGGCTAGTTAGGTCAATATCTAATAAATGATAATAGCTTTGCACTAGGGGTTTACGCAGCTTTACAAGGGATGAGAGCAATTCGTTTAATTGTGCTGTGAACACATTCTCTCCATATAGAATATCTACGATGTCTTCATAGCTCGCTGCATCGCGCATGACGAAGCCATCAATCATATAACTACCAATATCGGTTACACATTCCGCTGCAACATGAATAGCTCTTTCCAGCGCAAAGCGATCGACTAAGTCATTTACTGACGATTTGTCTCTTAGCAACCTTAGGGTTTCACTCACAATAGATAGATAAGCAAGCCGTATCTCAATTTGTTCTTTGTTCACGTAATACATATTTTGTACCCCTTCTGCTAATAAGCATAATGACAGCTATTTTTTCTTCCGTGCCTTTAGTTTTAGCCAAATTGTGGTGACGATGAACGTCAAGATAACAATTGTTACTATGGCCATAGCATTAGATGGACTATCCAATTTTCTTCGCTCCTATCGACTAATTCCATTTATCCTATACTTTTCCTGCGAGCAAGCCAGACCCAACGTCGTTCCGACTTTCGTTTATACTTGGGTAATGATTGATAGATGGTCTTCGCTTCCTCATAAGCCTGCTTCGCTTCATCCATCTGCCCAACCTTCTCAAGCACTAGTCCCAATCGATAATAAGCCTCACATGAAGAGGAATGTATATCTTGAAATTGTCTTAAATATCGTATTGCCTTATTCTGGTCCACATCCGCATAAGCCTCCCCTAAGCGCAGATATGGCTCGCCATATCGAACACGAGGATTTAATTGCAATGCCCGTAAGATGTGTTCCTCCCCAACACTTAGATCACCTAACTTCAATCTACAGCGACCTGCCTCAAACCATATTTCGGCTGAATCACTCATGACATGTATAAGCTCATCTAGTAAAATCATGGCTTCCGCATATCGCTGCTTCTCCATTAATATTCGAGCTGCTTCCATCTTCAACGAAGCATTATGTGGACCTAGAGATAGCTCTTGGCGAACCCTCCGAAGTCTGATGCTTAAGTGAAAGGGTCTGAATAAATTAGGGAATATACCGAGAAATCGACGATCTAATAAGTAGAGAACGATCATCAATACAAGAAATGCCACAAAGGGATTTCCGAAAAGCCAAAAGAATAAACCGAATATGAACAATTTAGCCAATGTTATAATTCACCTCACTACCCTTAGGTATAGAAAAGCTGCCCGCGGGCAGCTTATGGAGCATGCGAATGATAACTCGAGGCTATCATGCACTTGCTCCTATGCTTCGAAGTCAACAGCAACAGTAGCGTCTCCAACGCTTTTCATATACTTTACAATCTCTTGATGAACCGGATGAACTTGATACGCATCTAAATCTTCCATTGAATCGAATTTGGAATAAAGAACGAGGTCATATGAGCGATCCGAATGAAGGATATCAATGCCTACCTCTAGGTGTAGCAATTGGCTTATTCTACCCTCCATGCTCATGAGAACATCTTTAGCCTTCTGCGCATTCTCCTCACTACGATCCTTGAGCTTGAAGCAAACAATATGGGTAATCAATAGTGTCACTCTCCTAATTGTATTATATTGATATCTTAAGCGATTTCCTTCAATCTACATTATATGGAATACCCTTCTTAAAGTCTATTGCGGAAAAAGCAAGTTAACAACCGCCTCAAGACCAGTTGTCACGTATAAAGACATCCCGACCTGATCCATGTCTATACATACGGTAATGTGTTGGATTTTTATGATGGTAATCCTGGTGATATTCCTCAGCTGGATAGAATACGGAAGCTGCCGTTATCGCTGTAACGATTGGTTTATCGAATCTACCGCTATCTGATAAAGCTTGTTTAGATGCCTCCGCTTCAAGCCGCTGTTCATCGGAATGATAGAAGATTTCTGTGCGATAAGACGCTCCACGATCGAAGAATTGACCACCAGCATCTGTAGGATCGATCTGTTGCCAGAATAAATCAAGCAGTTTCCGATATGAGAATAAGCTAGGATCGAATGTGATTTGAACAGCCTCTGCATGTCCTGTAGTCTCCGAGCATACTTCCTTATAGGTCGGGTTTACCTTATCACCGCCAGTATATCCCGAAACCACCTTAATGATGCCAGGCTGCTCTTCGAACGGTTTTACCATACACCAGAAACAGCCCCCTGAAAAAGTAGCAAGTTGATCATCGTTGTTATGATCCATCGGCAATAATCCTCCTCATTGTAAATCACTTATTAGTTAAATCGCTTCACATTCATTATAACATGGTCAAACGCCTTTTCCTTGCTCATATAGACTAAGGCCCGCAACGTATCAACTCTATGCAATATAATATATAAAGAATAACTGGAAGGAGGGCTTTCACATGAGTGCAGTTGGAGGTGCATTTACAAACACTGGATCAATCCTCGTGCTTTACATTCTTCTTGTTATCATTTTGATGTCTGGATACTTTATTTAAATTGAAGTTTAAATAGAAAAACCTGGCAAATGCGGAATGCGGCCAGGTTCTTTTTTATAATTATTTGTGAGGATGAAATGGATATAGAAAGAACTTAATGTGCTGCTGGACGTTCCTTCGCCTTATCAGCTTCACCAGCGTTCTTATTCGCTTCTTCGCGATTTTGCTTCATCTCTTCAACAGATTTCGTGTGTAGACGAGCTGCTCCTGCATAATCCTTAGTTGGTAATAAGTTACCCGAAGCCATACGCACCTTAGCAGCGGCAATGGAGTCCGTATATTGAGGCAACCATTGCGCTTGCGCAACAAGCATCTCATCAACCATTTGCCATATTTCCTTTGGATTACATACAGCACCTACGAGTGGGTCCATCATCATAGCCTGACGCAGCAGCATGTCATCACCAGTAATCGCAGCTTCAACTGCTAAACGTTGAACAGAGATACTAACATTACAAACAGCTGCACATCCGAGAGGAAGATCGCCGACCACTGGCATATTAATTCCATTTGCATCCGCATAACCCGGTGCTTCTATAATTGCATCATCAGGAAGATTGGATATGATACCGTTATTAACCATATTAAAGTGTCCGCGATAAACTCTACCCGTCTCAAGCCCTTCAACGATATATGATCCGTGCTCCTCACTGCGATTCTCAGTAACGTATTCGAATGCAGGCTCCTTCATCCAATTAGGAAAATCGGTCTCAAACCAGCTGCGTCCTTCTGGACAAACCCTCAGATACCCGCCGGTTTCTCCGTTAATCCATGTTCCAAGATCAATCCATTCCATGATTTCTTGCGGTCGCTTGCGATACCACGGCACATATTCACTAAGGTGTCCATTCGATTCTGTGCTGTAATATCCGAAGCGTCGAAGCATATCAATCCGGACCTTCTCCGTCTTGCTGAAATCAGGATGATTCTCGAAAGCCTCTAGTAATTCACCTGTCTTGTCCACACCATCGTGCTTAACCTGCACATACCAGGTTTGATGATTAATTCCAGCACAGATAATATCAACTTCTTCCTTCTTCAAACCGAGCGCTTCTGCAATTTGTCGATGACCTCCCTGCACACCATGGCATAAACCAATCGTCTTGACTCCACCATATTTATTACATGCCCAAGTTAACATCGCCATTGGATTAGCATAATTGAGTAATAGACAATCAGGCTTTGCGACCTCACGGATGTCTTTACAGATATCCATCATGACGGCGATTCCACGTTGACCGTACATGATTCCTCCCGCGCATAATGTATCACCAACACATTGGTCTACACCATATCGCAACGGAATATCAACATCTAGCTGGAATGCTTCAAGGCCTCCGACTCTTACAACAACAAAAACATATTTGGCATCCTTAAGTGCTTCTCTACGATCAAGTGTAGCTTGTATGCGGATATCCAGTCCATTCTCTTGAATGTCACGCTGGCATAGCTGTGTCACCATATCCAAATTTGCTGGATTAATATCAGTGAACGCTACCTCCATATGCTTGAATTCCGAGACAGCAAGAAGATCTCGCAGCAATCCTCGCGTAAATCCAATACTACCTGCTCCGATAAAAGCGACTTTGAACGACATCAGACAACACTCCTACATTGATTAATTTACTCCAATCCATTGTAACAAACGACTAGAGAGAGCGTTATCAATATCATTACCTTTGTATTAGCATAATGTATAATATCCTAACTTCGCAATTCATTCGATACTTGGATATCCAGAGATTTGCGATAGTGTAGCGGCGTGCTGTCTGTATGCTTTTTGAATAAAGAGCTGAAGTATTCACGGCTGTTAATCCCAATATAGCTAGCGATGTCGGCAATCGGAATATCGGTGTGAGCTAACAACATCTTAGCCTTCTCCATCCGAATTGAGGTAAGATACTCCATTACGGTACAACCCATAGACGCTTTGAATATGCGGTGAAAGTAACCCGGATGGACATTAACACTGGCGGCAATATCCTTAACCTGAATATCGCAGTCGTAATGATGGTGGATATAAGTTACCGCATTCTTAACATATTCATCGGAGGGCTGATGATCATGATCCTTTGCTTCAATAACAAGTGTAGCCGTGCGAAGCAGTACTTGGGCTAGCAGAAGCTGAACCATCAATTCATTATCTGCTCTGACTGCATCGAGCTGAAGCACTAAGCTCTTAAGCGTATGATATATCTCATCTGGGTCCTTCAAGACCGCATAAGGTTTATCCTTCGAAAGCCATGCAGCTAGAGCGATGCTTCCTTCAGCCAATTGGCGAATTGATGGGAAGGGTCCCATGTTAGGCTCGAATACAAATTCAATATTCAGCATCCGACACGGGTTGTTCTTCTCCACGACTAGTCTATGGCTGACATTGGCATCAAGCAGAATAAAATCACCTTTCTTAAGTAACCAGGTGTCCGAGGCCGCGTCGACCTGACATTGTCCTCTGATCACATACATAATCTCTACAGAGTTATGCTCATGGAAGGGCATACGGAAATCATCCCATTGTTTGAAATAGTAATAATTAACCTTGGGATGATAATCGTCGGTTTTTAACCTTGTGCTATATAAACTATTCGTATCCATTACGACCTCATGCGCCATATCCTACTTTGAAAGTCACCCTTCAATTCTGGAATAACAAGCCCTGCATACATCAAATGGTCACCACCGTAGGTATTGCCATCCTCTACGATCGTATAGTCCCTATTAGGATCCAAACCTTTCAGCTTTAGACGGTTTAATGGATCGTTAGGTTCTGCAAGCACTCTGAAGTAAGCGACCATGGCTTCGCTCTTATCTTCTGCAACGATCATCCAAGCTGTCTCCTCACCTTCAAATGGACTAAGTAAACGGTAAAAATCACCGAATTGCACTAGTGAACGAATTTCCTTGTATAACTCAATCTGATCTTTAACTGCTTCCTTCTCATCTTCAGTAAACTTAGTCAGATCAAGCTCGTATCCGAAGTTACCTGACATCGCTACATGCGCACGCATATCAAGTGAAGTCATCCGATGTACCTGATGATTAGGTACGGCAGATACATGTGCCCCTATTGTACTTGTAGGATATACTATGCTCGTCCCATATTGAATTTTCAATCGGCTGACCGCATCTGAATTGTCACTCGTCCAAGTTTGTGGCATGTAGTAAAGCATACCTGGATCGAAGCGTCCACCACCACCAGAGCAGCTCTCGAACAAAATATGTGGATTTTCATTAGTGATTTTCTCAAGTACGGAATATAGACCTAGCATATATCGATGAGCGGTTTCCTTCTGTCTTGCTGCTGGTAATAAAGCTGATCCGATCTCCGTCATGTTACGGTTCATATCCCACTTCACATAAGTAATCGGTGCACTCTTCAGCACATTGCTGATCATACTATAAATCGCCTCACAAACGTCTGCTCTGGAGAAGTCTAGAATGAGCTGTTGACGCGCTTCAGTTCGTCGATAATCCGGCACATGCAAGCACCAATCTGGATGCTTGCGATATAGCTCACTATCAGGAGAGATCATCTCAGGCTCAAACCAAAGGCCGAACTGCATATTTAAATTACGAACACGTTGAACTAAATCTTCTAAGCCATTGGGAAGCTTCTGAATATCCACAATCCAATCGCCTAACGAGCTATTATCACTGTTGCGAGAACCAAACCATCCGTCATCTAGTACAAATAGTTCAATACCAAGCTCACGTCCCACCTTAGCGATGCTTTCTATCTTGTCAGCAGTGAAATTGAAGTATGTGGCTTCCCAATTATTAACCAGTACTGGTCTTGTACTATCTCTAAATTCACCACGACAGAGCCGTGTGCGATAGAGCTTATGATACGTTCTGGACATCTGACCAAGTCCATTAGGAGAATACACCATAACCGCTTCCGGTGTCTGGAAGCTTGTTCCCGGCTGGAGCAGCCAATTAAAGTCGAATGGATTAATGCCCATGGATACACGGGTAGTTCTGAATTGATCTACTTCAGCTTGGGCAACAAAGCTGCCACTGTACACAAGGCTGAAGCCAAACACATCCCCATGATCTTCGTTGGCACCTTTGGATAACAAGGCTACAAACGGATTCTGCTGGTGACTACTAGAGCCCCTTCGGCTCTCAACGGCTTGCATTCCAGATGCTAAAGCTCTTCGCTCGATATGTCTCTCCCTTGTCCAGGCACCCGACAGATGAAGAATATCATATTCTGAATGATTGAAATCCACACACAAGCTGAGTGCTCGCAGGATATTCAAGTCCTGTGCTCCTTCATTAATGAAACGAACAGATCTAGTAATCGCATCGTGTTCATTAAAGACCGTATATGTGAGTAAGATAGTTAGTTCCGCTATTGGATCGAATAACTCTAGCTCTAGCGTGTCCGCTTCTGCATCCTGTTCCACATAAGTGGCAGGAAGCCCCTCAAGCTTAGGCTTACCACTGTATATGCGATGCTGACGATATAAAGCTTCAGTTATCGTAGTTCCGTTAGGAAGCTGAATTTGGTAAGCTGGATGTCGGAAATCTCCTGATCCGTAAGCTGGATATTCCAAAGGTATGGTATCGAGTGATATCATTCTTTCACTAGGAAATGGATTTGGACTGAATGATGCTCGTTCTCTATATTGAATTATTCGCGCAAGCTGATTTCCACGAATCGCTCTCCCCCAGTACACATGTGCGGGGAAGCCTTTAACCAGCTGGAATGCATAGCTTGTATGATTGCTCTGAAGATGAAAAATCTGTTCGGCTTTATGGAATTGGATACTCATATGCACACTCCCAAAGTTTATTATGGCTTCATTCTGTCATAATTAGATCAGAATCGCAAAAGAAANNCTTTATCCATAGCTATACTTTTCTCCGACGTTCGTAATGGAATTTCCTTTAGGAAGAAAGTTATCACTAGGGCAACGATTAACAGGCCAGCACCAATGTAGAATACGTTCGACAGTGTAGTAGCTAGTACGGAACGTAATGTATCGATCATGGTAGTAAAAGTGGGTAATACTTCTTCTGGTAATGACATCTGTAGCTCTTTTAGCTTAGGCTGATCCAACAGGATTTGCGGATTAAGCATGGACATGAATTGATCGGTCGTGTTCTTGTCTAACTTAGAGAAATCCACTCCAGAGTCGGAAGCCATAGTTTTCTTCAAATTGCTTGTCATCGAGGAATTCATAACAGAGCCCAATATGGCAATACCAATTGTTCCACCAAGATTACGAAACAATGTAGAAGATGCGGTAACCACTCCCAGCTGGCTTGATGGCACAGCATTCTGTACCGTTAATGTGAATACTGGCATACTTAGCCCAAGTCCAATGCCGAATACAGTCATACTTGCAACCGCTAACCCAACACTACTCATATTGGCCAACATGATCATGCTGACTATCATTAAGACGATGCCTGCGACTGCATAGATCTTGTATGACCCTGTCTTGGATATGAAGCGACCCGCAATAGTGCTAAGAAGAATCATACTGATGGACATCGGAATGTTAACAAAGCCAGACTGAGTTGGTGTCAAGCCTTCAACGCCCTGAACGTAGAAGGGAATGTATATCATTGCACCTAGCATACCAGCGTTCATTAGGAAGCTGACAGCATTCGAAATATTCACAATACCATTCTTAAATAAGGAAAGGGGTAGAACAGGACTCTTAGCTTTCCGTTCAATAAGGATGAAGATAATAATACCTATGACTGTAGCCGCAAAGAGACCAATAATTTCGGATGATCCCCAAGGGTACTTGGTTCCCGCCCATGAGAATCCCAATAGCAAGGTAACAATGGACAAAGATAGTACAAGCGAACCCCAGTAATCAATGGATTCAGAGACAACACTAACGACTTTGGGAAACATCAGTAAGATCATGACAAAGGCAACAACACCAAGCGGGAGAAAAGCCCAGAATAACCATTTCCACTCCATATGATCAACCATAAACCCACCAAGTGTCGGTCCGAGTATGCTCGATAAGCCAAATATTGACATCATAAGCCCCGTCCACTTAGCTCGCTCACGAGGAGCGAATAAATCACCTACGGCAGTGATTGTGGTAGACATTAGAATACCTGCTCCGACGCCTTGAACACCACGAAAGGTGATCATTTGATAAATATCGTTAGACAATCCCGTGAGGAAGGTACCCGTCATGAAGACAACAATCCCAAACAGTAAGAACGGTTTACGTCCATATATATCAGATAACTTACCAGATAATATCGTTGCGATTGTTGATGAAAGCATAAACACGGTAAGCACCCAAGAATAATGCTTCATCCCACCTAATTCTGCAATGATACGCGGTAGGGCTGAGCTTACAATCGTCTGATTTATTGCTGCGAAGAACATGGCAACCATTAAGGCTGCCAAGACAGTCATTTTTTGCTTTTGTGTTAATTGTTCCACAATCTTCATCCTCTACTCCAAATTGTTTAGTTATCCTTTAGTGATAACCTTCACAATTATATAGGTTGCCAACCTAATTTGTAAAGAAACTTTATGATATACGTCCATCAGTATTAAATGCTTTTGCGGTTATACACATATATGGATATGCCATATGAAATCATCATCAATACTAAGCAACTACCGGTCAGCCAAGCAGATTGTGTAATATTATGCTCAGCCAATATGCTTGTGCAAAGAAGAAGAATCCTACAAATACAAATCCGAGTATTAAGTATCTCTTCTGAATAAGGATATCCTTCGTCTGGTCGAATTAAATTCATAATTGCTCTAATCAACGTCGTCTTACCAGAGCCGTTCGGTCCAATCAGTCCAGGATGAATTCTCCTCTTTATATATTCCGTGACTAAAGTTTAAGGCTGTTGAGAAACATGTATGAGTAGGATAAGTGAACTAGTGCCCTGCTGGAATCAAAAATGTAAGTATGAGACTAAAGGAAATGGAGTGGTCATTCGTGAATGTAGTGGTAACTGGTGCGGCAGGAAAAATTGGCCGATGGACCGTAAGAACAATTTTGGAAGCAGGTCATGAAGTTAAAGCCTCTGATAAAAAATTGACTGAGGAATCTGCAGCAAAAAATTTTATTCAAGCAGAATTACGTGATTATGGGCAAGTCTGTCAGCTATTGAAGGGAAGCGATGCAGTTGTTCATCTTGGGAATATACCTACTGATGTAAGGAATACACCACAGGCAATATTCGAGAATAATATGCTCGTTAATTTTAATGTACTTGAAGCCTGTAGGGATTTTAAGATTCCTAAGCTTGTGTGGGCATCAAGTGAAACTGTTCTGGGTTACCCCTTTGTTCCGGAACAGCTTAGTTACTTACCTGTGGACGAAGAGCATCCGACAATAGTTAAGTCAACCTATGCTATGGCAAAGCTATTAACTGAAAACCTGTCAGGAATGTATCATAAGCTAACAAATAGTCAAATCGTAACTCTTCGCTTTGCTAATATATATGAGCCTGACGAATATGAAAAAATTCCCACCATGCATTGGAATGATGAACAAAAGGATATTCAGAAGAAAAATGCTTGGGCATATTGCGATGTTAGGGACGCCGCAAAGGCTTGTCTACTTGCTATTGAGAACAATAATTTACGTAATCAAGTTTTCCATATTACTGCACCTGATACAATTATGCCAGATCTTAGTCAGGATTTAATAAATAGATTCTTCCCTAACGTATCACTGAAGAGGCCTATACAAGGCCATGAGACTTTAATGGCAATAGACAAGGCACGAAAGGTCCTTGGTTATGAACCACAATACACGTGGCGGTCTGCTTTAAACAATGACGGCACTATCAAGGCACTTCCTGAGGATCAACTGGTTTTGTCAAACGTATAAACTAATTCAAAGAGCTTGCTAGTGAGACTTAGCAAGCTTTTTATTTTGTATAAGTTTTTGGCTAACCTGATCAAGCCTGTGTTAACGCATCAATAACATTATTGCACGATCCATAATTTATTATTTGCATTCTTAATATAACACCGTTATACTGTTGATGTCAGTATAACGGTGTTATATATACTTCCGTACACGAGATACACACCATTTCATGAAGTAGCCATTTGAGGAGGGATATAAATAAGATATGGATACTCGACTAAGGCTAATTCAAGTTTGTGCAGATTTATTAAATCGTTCAGGTCCTGAATTGTCCATGCGTGCAGTTTGTGAGGCCGCTGGGGTAACAGCGCCGACCTTATATCATCATTTCGGTGATAAACAAGGACTCATCGATGCAACTGTGGCAAGTGCGTTCGATCGGTATCTAACTAGAAAAGAGAATGAAATCTCTGCAGAGGTCGACTTAATCGATGAGCTGCGTCAGGGTTGGGACTTACATGTCGACTTCGGAAGAAGCAATCCAATTCTATATACCCTCATGTTTCCGACTGTGAATCCTGCTGAACTGCCCTCCGCCGCAAGGAAAGCATGGAAGATGCTGCAAAGCTCAATGGAACGCGCAGAGCGTAAAGGTCAATTAACGCTCGATGCTGACACGGCGATACACGCTCTTTGGGCTGCTCAGTATGGGATCACAAGACTTATATGCAGTGGCGGCGAGCAGCTACTAGATGCAGAACGGCTGTCTGCCATTATTCGTGATGCCGTGATTAGTGCCATTACAAGTTCAGATTTGACTTTACATGAATAAATCATTCAATATTGGTTGAGCTGCAACCCATATAATCAATTGGAGGTATTATTATTGACGACTGAAACGCTTAATAAGACTGTTCTCATCACCGGAGCCAATAAAGGAATTGGATTTGAAACGGCTAGACGTATGGGCAAGGAAGGTTTTACTATCTTAGTCGGAGCAAGGAATCGGGAACGAGGAATCTCCGCAGAAGCAAATTTGATAGCAGAGGGATTCGATGCACAGTTTATTGAACTCGACGTTACCAGTCAGACTTCGATTGATACTGCAGCTAATAGTATTAGAGAGACTTACGGAAAGCTGGACGTGCTGATCAATAATGTTGGTGTAGTTCTTGGTAACTTTGAAGATATTGCTGTGCCTTCGAAAACCGACAGCAAGCTGTTACGGGAAACTTTTGATTACAACTTTTTCGCCATGTTTGACGTAACGAAATCCATGTTACCGCTTATTCGCGAATCAAACGAAGGACGGATTGTCAATATCTCCAGCGAACTTGGATCGCTTACTCAGCATAGCGATCCAAGTTTTGAGTTTTTTCATCATAAGATATTATCGTACAATTCCTCCAAAACAGCAGTGAACGCACTTACTGTGCATTTCGCTTATGAGCTGAAGGATACACCAATAAAAGTAAATTCCGCCGATCCAGGCTTCACAGCCACCGATCTCAACGGCTTTCAAGGATATCGATCAGTAGAACAAGCTGCCACGGTTGTCGTTCAACTCGCAACGCTAACGGGAGATGGACCCACAGGAGGATTCTTTAATGAGAATGGTTCTGTTCCATGGTAAATATCCAATGGTAAGTGTAGGGAGTCGTGTTAACTCACGACTCCTATATTTTTTTGGATGGAATCTCCAGTATGTATATATTCATGACCTCATCATTAATCAACGGACGACTTTCCCGACATACGGTACATATGTCTGATAGTTAATCTTGCTGTCGCAGTAAAAAAACATCTAAGACCGGAGTCA
>DFXU01000025.1 GCA_002383285.1 Caryophanales bacterium UBA4100 | reverse complement strand
AATCCTTTCGCCACATTCAGAACACAAACGTTTGTTCTTATATTTTAACAGGAATTCACTTCCATTTCAAGTTTAAAATCGGAAAAATTAGAATCGAAATAATTGAAATCGATACAATTGAAACTGGAAAAACCAAAAACGAAAAAGAAAATCAAAACCAAAACCAAAACCCCAAAACCAAAACCCGAAACCGAAAACCAAAAGGCAGAAAAAAATCACAAAAGTCATAAGAGTCATAGGAGTCACAAGAGTCACAAGAGTCACAATAATCGCAAAATACGCAAAAGCCATAAAAATCGAGTACTTAAAAAAAAGCACAGAATCACAGAAGCAAAAAAAGCACAACTTTCAAAAAAAGCACAAAAAGCGAACGGTCTATTGCTTAAAACTTACTCTACGTTTATGATGCTGAGGCAAAGGGATAAAGGTCAAAAGGAAGTTTTATATAGCAATTCAAACCCCCGCCATAGCCCCCACCGTTCATACGAATGAATAAATATTCACAAATGCGCATTAATATAACAACCTAAAAAACCATTATAGAAAAGCAAGGGTGCGGGAGTATTACTGTAGGCGTGTCTTTCATCGAAATATTCATAAGTAAAGAAAATTGCCTTAGAGCTGATTGGGAGTAGATAACAGAAGTAAACAAACAACCTTCTATACCACATTATTAGAGGAGTGTCTGGAGAAGAAAAGGAGTTGCTGGAAGAAAAGGAGTTGCTGTAATGCGATAGACAAAATAAGAAGAGGCAGCACAAGGCAGCCTCTTCTTATTACTTTATTTATGGATTCAAGTTTCTTAGGTAGCCATAATCTCACGCAGCACGGTTTGTAGAATGCCACCGTTGCGGAAGTAATCTACATCTACGAGGCTGTCAAGTCGAACGATAGCTTCGAAGTCGAAGGAGGTTCCATCCTCACGGGTAGCCGTTACAGTAACTGTCTGGCCGGGCTTCACGTCATTGGATAATCCAACAATGTCGAATACCTCACGACCTGTGATACTGAGTGTGCTCCAGCCTGTTCCTTCTGGGAACTGTAATGGAAGGACACCCATACCGACTAAGTTACTACGGTGAATACGCTCGAAGCTCTCAGCGATTACAGCCTTGACACCGAGGAGGAAAGTTCCTTTTGCTGCCCAGTCACGTGAGCTGCCCGTTCCATATTCCTTGCCAGCAATAACAACGAGCGGAGTTCCTTGCTCCTGATACTTCATTGATGCATCGTAGATGGACATCACTTCGTCAGTAGGCAGATACTTCGTTACGCCACCCTCAGTGCCTGGTGCGACTTGGTTGCGAATACGTATATTCGCGAACGTTCCGCGCATCATCACTTCATGATTACCACGACGTGATCCGTAAGAGTTAAAGTCATCCTCATCAACTGTGTTGACCGTCAGATATTCACCTGCAGGGCTGTTCTTCTTGATGTTACCTGCTGGAGAGATATGGTCCGTAGTTACAGAATCACCCAACAATGCGAGTGTCTTTGCACCGCGAATATTAACGATGTCGCCGGGCTCAGGGTTCAGACCCTCGAAGAATGGAGGCTCCTGGATGTAAGTGGATGTGTTATCCCATTCATATAGCACGCCTTCTGGTACCGGAATATCATTCCATGTCTGGTTCTGCTTGAATACATTATCGTACTTATCATTGAACATGCCAGGATTCATAGCAAGCTTAATTGCTTCCTTGATTTCCTGTGATGATGGCCATATATCCTTCAAGTATACGGGCTGTCCGTCTGTACCACTACCTATCGGATCATTGGCAAGATCGATATTCACTGTTCCTGCAAGCGCGTAAGCCACAACAAGTGGCGGTGAAGCAAGATAGTTCATCTTGATCTGTGCATGGATCCGACCTTCGAAGTTACGATTACCACTGAGCACAGCTGCAACCGTCATATCATTATCAATGATAGCATTATTTACTTCATCAGGAAGTGGACCACTATTACCGATACAAGTAGCACAGCCGTAACCTGCGATGTAGAAGCCAAGCTTCTCAAGTGATTCTAGAACGCCAGCTTTGATCAGGTAATCCGTTACTACGAGTGAGCCTGGTGTTAAACTTGTCTTTACATAAGCGGGTCTTGTTAAGCCCTTCTCAACAGCCTTCTTCGCCAGCAAGCCAGCGCCAATCATAACACTCGGATTAGAGGTGTTCGTACAGCTTGTGATCGCTGCTAGCACGACTGCACCGGCACTCATCTGTGAGTTCTTACCATTGCGATGCTTGACCTCAACGGTTTGTGCCAGCTTCTCATCTGTAAGGCCGTAACCACCCTTATCAACTGGTGTAGCGGCGATTGTATTGAAGGATTCCTTCATCGCTGTAAGCTCGATACGATCTTGCGGGCGCTTCGGTCCAGCAAGACTTGGTACAATTGTTCCAAGATCTAGCGTCAGTGTCTCGGTGAAGGTTGGGTCTGGTGTATCCGCTGTGCGATACAAGCCTTGTGCCTTGTAATAAGCTTCAACTAGAGCAATCTGCTCCTCGGTACGGCCGGTGGAACGCAAGTAATTGATCGACTCCTCATCGACAGGGAAGAAACCGATTGTAGCGCCATATTCAGGTGCCATATTAGCTACCGTTGCACGGTCCGCTAGACCGATACTACTAAGGCCTGGACCGTAGAACTCGACAAATTTACCTACAACGCCCTTCTTACGAAGAATCTGTGTAACGGTCAGTGCAAGATCGGTAGCAGTAGCACCCTCAGCTAGGCTGCCCGTGAGCTTAAATCCAACAACTTCTGGTGTAACAAAATATAAAGGTTGACCCAACATCCCAGCTTCAGCTTCAATTCCACCAACACCCCAACCAACGATACCTAGTCCGTTAATCATAGTAGTGTGAGAATCTGTACCAACAAGGGAATCAGGATATACCTCAGTTTCGCCATTAACAACCTTCGTAGCAGCAACGGATGCTAGGTACTCCAGGTTAACCTGGTGAACAATGCCTGTTGCAGGAGGTACAGCACGGAAATTATCGAATGCAGTTTGAGCCCAACGAAGAAAACGATAACGTTCATTATTACGTTTGAACTCTAGGTCCATATTAATCGCTAATGAGTCATCAGCACCGAAAGCATCTACCATAACGGAATGGTCAATAACTAGGTCAACGGGAACGAGTGGATTAATCCGGTTAGGGTCACCACCAGCGCGTTGCATCGTTGAGCGCATTGCTGCTAAATCAACTACAACGGGTACGCCAGTGAAATCCTGTAATACGATACGTGCTGGGATGAAGGGAATTTCTTTGTTAGCTTCCTTATTCTCAGCCCAATTGGCAATTTGCTGCACATGCTCTTCAGTGATCGCACGACCATCGAATTGGCGAACAGCAGCTTCAAGTAGAACTTTAATCGAGAAGGGGAGCTTACTAATATCTGCGAATTTGTTGCTCGCTAACTCAGGCAGAGAGTAGTAGTAATACGTTTTTGGTCCAACCTGCAAGGATTTACGGATCGCAAAATGATCTTGTTTTGTCATAACGGGCTCCTTTGGTTTCATTAGATGAAACGTGATTTCATAATTATATATTAAAAGTATACCTTCTTCCGGTTGGATCGTAAAGCGTTTTTTCCGAAATTTCGCTCATTAATTACAACTTCTAGTCATATACTGAAAGAACTTTGTGTGTGCCCGGGAGGCAATAATGATAACATGGAAGTCAGTATTAAATAACTATATTAAAGATACCAATCGAATGGAGGTGGAGCAATCCTTAGACCCCCTTCGTTCTTATGTAATGGATCAGAATTATTATCGACTGGCGAGTAATAGATTTGCCAGGTTGCTCAATTATGACGTTAACAAGGAGCAGCGGGTATTACGTTCGGAAACTTCTGCACGGCTCATAAAGGCTAATGAGCAAGAAAACCTAGTTATTGCAACCATTCGTGTGAATAGGAGATGGGTTTACGATACAGGAATAGATAGTGAACAGACTCATCAGGAGCAGCTTACGTTCACAAATCGTCGTGGAGAATGGGTAATCGTTAAGATTGATCGAATCCAAACAGAGAGAAATCCAAGACCACCATCATTAGCTGAGCAGGAACAATTGAGGTTATCACAGCCTTACATTAACCGTGCTGTACTGTCTAACCGTGGTGATGCAGTCCGTTCCATCCATTATAATAGACAGCTTGCCGTAAATTATGCGAATGAATGGTGGAATAAAGCTAATCCAGCATATGAACATTTTGACGTAGATTGTACGAATTTTGTATCTCAATGCCTCTTTGCAGGTGGCGCTCCTATGAACTATACTGGTAGAAGAGAAACAGGCTGGTGGTATGAAGGATATGAGCATGGGCGCGAGCGTTGGAGCTTTAGCTGGGCAGTCTCTAATAGTCTGCAGCTTTATCTGCAATCGAGCCGTAGTGGACTCCGTGCAGAGATCGTGGATTCTGCACGCAAACTAGCTATTGCAGATATTATTTCCTACGATTGGGATGGTGATACTCAGTATCAGCATACAGCGATCGTCACTGGTTTTGATTCATCGGGGGAGCCGCTTGTGAACGCTCATACTAACGATAGCAGAGCTCGCTATTGGGATTATAAAGACTCTTATGCTTGGTCGGAACGAACACGCTATACTTTTTTGCATATACCCGATATTTTGTAGGAGTCGTAAGATTCCTGGGTTTACGGTTAACTTGGTTCACATATTCGAGTAATTAAGTAGTTTTTATCAATCTATGGAGGTTTCCATGAGTCCAAAAATTCGTCTAGGCATCATATACGGTGGCAAATCTGGTGAGCATTCAGTCTCCATTCAGACTGCCTTATCCGTCATAAACGCGTTTGACTTTACTAAGTATGTCATCGTTCCTTTCTATATCTCACAGCAGGGGCAATGGCATACAGGCTCGTTGATTACAGCACCAGTCGTGCGAGAACAGCTTCTTGCAGGGGACGACACCGATTTATCAGTAGCTGACAGTGACGTAGTAGCTGACAGTGACGTAGCATCTGTTAGTAACTCAGCATCTGTTAGTAACCTATCATCTGTAGCGATTGCACCTCTGTTCGGACAAGATAGAGATCAGATTGATGTAATTATCCCATTATTACATGGGACCAACGGTGAGGACGGCACGATACAAGGTCTTCTCGAGATTGCGAATATCCCTTATGTTGGTGCAGGTGTACTCGCCTCGGCGGTAGGTATGGATAAGGTTATGATGAAATATATATTTGCCCAGGTTGGGTTGCCGCAATGTGTATTTCGACATTTTACTAAATCACAATGGCATCAGGACCAAGACGATCACATTATGGAAATTGAGGTTACTCTGGGGTATCCATGCTTCGTGAAGCCTGCTAATTTAGGTTCGAGCGTAGGGATATCTAAGGCGAACAACCAGAGAGAATTGATTGCTGCTGTAACAGAGGCTTTCAAATATGATCGCAAGGTGATTGTCGAGGAATTCGTGGATGCAAGAGAGATTGAAGTGAGCATTCTGGGCAATGATAATCCTAAGGCATCTGTCTGCGGAGAAGTAGTGTCCTCGAATGACTTCTACGATTATCGGGCCAAGTATGTCGATGGCAAGTCAGCCATGATGATTCCTGCTGATATTCCGAATCCAACCTCTGATCTCATTCGTAATTTAGCGATTCGTGCATTTCAAGCAATTGATGGTACAGGCTTGTCACGTGTAGATTTCTTCCTGCAGAGGTCAGATGGCTCCGTATTAATTAATGAGATTAATACCATGCCTGGATTCACGGCGTTCAGTATGTACCCGTTGTTANNTATGGAAGGAAAGCGGTCTTCCCTATAGTGAGCTTCTAGATGAGTTGATTGAGCTAGCGGTTGAGCGTCATGCTGCCAAGCAGCTACTCAAATATGGTATGGATGTGCAGTGAATGGATGTTGTATGAATATTTTTTTATAGAGGGGGTCTCCACATGGGTTTCGTATCTGAATTTAATTCCGTATGTAAATTTAAAGATGAGAATGAGCTGTATCAGCTACTAGAGTATGGGAAGACAGCTATGGTGAAGGCAGGGTTCCGACTGTATCCTACAGGCCAACTAGCAATAGCGTATACCCCAGACAATGCCGCTATTGCACTGGTAAAGATTACAGCGTCAATAACCGAAATTACTTTCGGTGGTGAAGAAGTAACGAAGGTTGAGATGGATCTTGTTCGTAAGTTAACTGAAGAAGAGGTGAAGGTATTAACGAACCTCGGTAAGGAAATGTATTTTATTTAAATCCTCGTTAGGTTTGTAGTAAGTCATCTGTATAAGGCCATTACCTTCGGTGAACATTAAGATAATCTGAATGCTAATCATAGATTTCTTAAGTTCAAGAGAGGGAATGGTTGGGATGATCGTCCGTTTGGGTTATGTGGCAATGTCGACAGTAGTTAGCAATGCGTCTCCTTCGAAAACAATGACGGCTACCACCTTCAAAGCTATCGCTGATCGAGAAGCAGCTATTCGTAAGCTGGAGAAAATCGCTGCGGAGAATATTCATAATACATTAAGGCTGTTACGGCACAATCGAGCACATGATATTCATGTTTATCGATTGTCATCGAAATTAATACCTCTCTTAGGTCATGAGTTGCTCGAAGATTGGGACCCATTCCCAATTCTGGCCGATGAGTTCGCAAAGCTAGGTGCCTACATTCGTGAGCACCAGATGCGCATCAGCTTTCATCCTGATCACTTTACCGTTCTTAGTACGCCCAGGAAGGATGTATTGGATAAGTCCTATGCGGATCTTGATCGTCATGTTCGAATGCTCGAATATATGGGATTAGACGATTCAGCCAAATGTAACATCCACATGGGTGGTGCTTATATGGACAAGGCACAGAGTGCGAGTCGATTTATTAATCAATTCGAGAGCATGTCAAGCCGTATTCGCTCACATATTACACTTGAGAATGATGATAAAACCTTTAATGCCACGGAGACGTTGTATGCCTGTGAAAAGCTTCATGTGCCTATGGTTCTGGACATCCACCATCATGCTGTTAATAACAATGGGGATGAAGCTTCAGCTTTATGGACACGAATATCAAGAACATGGGAAGACCAATCCATTCCTCCGAAAATCCACGCCTCAAGCCCGAAGAGTGAGCAAGATCCTCGAAGCCATGCAGACTACATCCACACCCCAGATTTATTACAATTCCTACGCTCGATTGTTGACGAAACATCTAAGCTTGATATTATGCTTGAAGCTAAGATGAAGGACAGTGCATTATTCCGGCTGATAGATGAATTAAAGCGGGAAGAAGGAATTGAGCTGATTGATGATGGGACGATAATGATGAAGAAGCAGAATGGCTGAGGACTTGATTTTCATATATTAATGCAACTCTGTGTATATAATTACGTATAATTTAATAGAAATTGTTGAGGATTCCTCAACTCAGAAAGAGTGATGATAGATATGGATACAATCAAGTCTTCTTATGTTGTAAGTGGTAAAAGTTATACAGCCGTAGCAGTCAATACTGCAGCGATGGCAGGAGAATTCATTAAGAGTAAGCTTGGAGAGATAAAGAATATTAATCTTAAGCATTCTTCGCATGATCTAGTTACGGAAGTTGATAAAGGCGCAGAGCAATTAATTCGCAAGATGATTAGCACACATTTTCCACTGCATGATTTTCTCGGTGAAGAAGGTGTGGCTCCTGGTCCACTAGCATCTACACGTGCGATAGAAGATGCAGTTCAGGCTGAATTCCTCTGGATCGTCGATCCGATTGATGGAACGACTAACTTTGTACATGGTTTTCCTTTCTTTAGTGTATCTATTGCGCTTGCACACAAAGGTGAGGTTATTGTAGGCGTTGTCTATGATCCGATTCGTGATGAGGTATTCGTGGCCGAGAAGGGAAAGGGAGCATATCTCAAGGGAAAGAGAATTCATGTGTCAGAAGAAGTGAAACTCTCGGACAGTCTTATTGCTACAGGCTTCCCTGCTGATCATCTCGAAGCGCTCCCTGCAAATTTAGTAGGCATTAAGGCCGTTGCACCTAAGGTGCGTAATCTACGGATTGCTGGTTCAGCAGCACTTCATCTGGCTTATGTGGCCGCTGGACGGTTAAGCGGTTTCTGGGAGATTGGATTGAATTCATGGGATATTGCTGCGGGAGCATTACTAATTAGCGAGTCCGGAGGACGTGTAACGGATACAGAAGGGCAACCATTCACCCTTGCAACTCGTAACATATTAGCCACAAATGGAAACGTTCATCAGGAGCTTATGAATGAGTTAATGGTATGATATAATAGGCGGAGTGTTCATATATAGGAGCCAAAGGAGCTGTTTACATTGAGTAGCAATACACAGAGTATGAGTCGAGGTCCTGTACCAGAAATTATCACATTCGGAGAGAGTATGGCGTTATTCACCCCACAAGGGAGCAGAGGATTGGAATACAGCGGAGGGCTGAATAAATCATTCGGCGGTGCTGAGAGTAATCTGGCTATCGGGATTGCAAGACTGGGACATCAGGCTGGCTGGTTTGGACGACTAGGTAACGACCCATATGGTCAATATATTGCTAAGTCTATTCGTGGTGAAGGCGTTGATATCAGCGCTGCTATATTAACGGATGAAGCAGGCACTGGTCTAATGTCGCGACAAGAGATGGCAGGAAAGGTATCTGTTTATTACCATCGTAAGTCTTCTGCTGCAAGTTTAATGCAGCCGGAGCACTTGGATGAAGCCTATATAAGTCAAGCGAAAATTCTACATATAACAGGCATTACCCCTGCACTAAGTGAGAGCTGTGTGCGAACGGTGCGAGAGGCGGTAAGGTTAGCACAAAAGCATGGTGTTAAGGTTAGCTTCGACCCGAATTTGCGTTTAAAGCTGTGGACGATTGAGGAAGCAAGACCAGTGTTATTGGAGCTAGCAGAGCAAGCAGATTATTTTCTCCCAGGAGTCGATGAATTAAAGCTGTTATATGCAACCGACGATATGGATACGATATTAGACAAGCTTAGAAGCCTAAAGGCTGTATCGATTATTAAAGGCGGAGAAGATGAAACGATGATCTTGGAGCAAGGCGCTCTGAGTGCAGTTCCAATCTTCAAGGTGGATAAGGTAGTTGACACCGTCGGCGCTGGAGATGGCTTCTGTGCCGGGTATCTCGTTGGATTACTCAAGGGTTATAGCCATAAGGGTGCTGTTAAGCTAGGCAATTTAGTAGGCTCCATGGTCGTTCAGCTCGAAGGTGATTGGGAAGCACTGCCTACCTGGGCTCAAGTCGATGCTACGCTAACGAATAAAGCTCATGTCGAACGATAATATAAGATACGAGAGGAAGAATAGATTGCTATGAGAAAATTAAAGCTGCTCCAACAAATTGCTAACGAAGGTGTTGTTGCTGTTCTGCGCGCAGATACCGCAGAGGACGTTGTACGTATGGCTGAACAAGCCATTGCGGGTGGGATCAAAGTCATCGAAATTACGATGACTGTACCTTATGCGCTTAAGGCCATCGAACAATTGGCTGCGATATATTCAAGCACGTCGAGTGACCCCGATACCTATGCAATTATCGGTGTTGGTACCGTGCTCGACCCTGAGACCGCTAGAATGGCTATTCTAAGTGGAGCAGAGTTTGTTGTTGGGCCATCGTTAAATCCAGCAACTGTTATACTATGCAATCGTTATCGCGTACCGATTATGCCTGGCTGTATGACAATTGCAGAGATCCAAGAGGCATTAGAGCTTGGCGTGGATGTTGTGAAGCTGTTCCCAGGCAACCTCTATTCACCAGCAATGATCAAAGCGATTAAAGGCCCAATGCCACAAGCGAATATCATGCCAACTGGCGGAGTGAACTTGGACAACCTAGGCGAGTGGGTAAAGGCTGGAGCAGTTGCTGTGGGCATTGGTTCGGATCTAACTGCAGAAGCAGTGAAAACTGGAGATTACACACATATTGCGAAAAAATCGGCTCAGTACGTAGAGGCGTTCAAGGCTGCGAAGAAATAAGTGGAGTTGCTTATCCCCAGCACTGAAACATGGTGTATGGGGTTTTTTTTTGATTGTCTAATGAACGTAATTGTTATTATTCGGGGGAATGATCATGTCTCGACCCTTTCTAAGTCGATTAAAAGGAAATGCTCGTGGTTGTCTAGCTTTCGAACCGCTATTCCTAATTCCCTACAGCATGTTCAGTACGTATGCTACGATTTATATGTTCCAGTTGGGTGTTAGTGAGACATCGATTGGTTGGATTACATCGATCGGTCTGATTGTGCAGGTGTTCTCATCATTCATTAGCGGCTATCTAACTGATTTAATGGGTAGGAAGGCAGCATTACTTTACTTTGATATATTGAGCTGGTCGGTGGCAACATTGCTCTGGGCTATATCCCAGAACGTTTGGTTCTTTGTAATCGCTGCAATAGTGAATGGCTTCCAACGAGTGCCGCACACTGCGTTTTACTGTCTACTCGTCGAGGATACCCCGCCGCAAGAACGGACCTATGTATTTACGATCTTACAATTTATCGGTGTTGTTGGAGGTTTGTTCGCACCACTGGGGGGGCTCTTAGTCTATCATTACTCGTTGATACCAGGAGTTCGCATTCTATTCATCATTGCTTGTATCAGCATGACCCTTCAGTTTTTCGCTCGCAATTATTATACACATGAGACCGATATGGGCATACGGAAGATGCGTGAGACTCGCGGTATGAGTGTGAAGGCAGGGCTCGGTGAATACATCCATGTTATTCGAGATATGTTGAGAAACCCTCCGCTTTTGATCGTCTTTGGCGTTTATATCTTATTTAATTTTCAGATGACGATGAAGAATACGTATCTATCTCTATATTTGGTAGACTATCTGCGAATTGGTGATGGATTTATATCGATCTTCCCAGCGGTCTCCTCTGTCATCATGCTATTGGTGATGTGGATATTACTCCCCCGTATTGGGGAATCTTATATTCATCGAGCAATGATAGGAGGATTTATTGTATCGTTGATATCCAATCTATTGCTTGTTATCGCTCTACCGGGTGAGCTGTTCTGGCTCAGCGTAAGCACTGTACTAGCGGCGATGGGAACGATATTAACCTTACCTTATTTGGAGGCAGTGGTAGCGAATGCAATCGACGATGAGCAGAGAGCCAATGTCTTTGCAATATTATCCGTATTGATCCTTCTATTCATTGCTCCATCAGGGATCATTGGAGGATGGGCATACCAGATTGATCCGCGAGTTCCTTTTCTATTCGTGGCATTAGCTTTCCTAGTAAGCTTGCTGTTAATGGTAGTTTACCAGAAGAGAACGACATCATAATCCTTGTATTTGGATGTCTACAATGAAATAATTTACTCGTCATAAGGGTAAACTCGTTATAATATGGGTTGAAAGGGCTTACAAAGAATGGGGGTAAGATCGTGTATAAGGTGCTTCTAGTTGATGATGAGGTGGTCGTACGTGAAGGAATTAAAGAGCGAATCAACTGGAGTGAGCTAGGACTTGTATGCATCGGCGATTGTGAGAATGGGATGGAAGCCATAGAAGCTGTAGATCAATTGCAGCCAGATGTTGTTCTAACTGACATCAATATGCCGTTCGTGGACGGTCTGGAGCTTACGCGATATATAAGCGAGCATCATCCCTTCACCAAGGTAATCATCCTCACTGGATACGATGAATTTTCCTATGCTCAGCAAGCGATTAAGCTGAGAGTTAAGGATTTTATTCTAAAACCGATTACGGCTAGAGAGCTTCATAAGGTTCTGGAGAAGGTAACAGCAGAGATGAATGATGATAAGCACAAGCGTGAGGATTTGGATCGACTGAAAATTCAACTTAACGAAAGCCTGCCCTTGTTGAAGGAACGATTTCTAGAGCGTATGTCAACCTCTTCTATTCATCCTAGAGAGAGGGAGGAGCGCATTGAGTTTTTTCGAATACTACTGAATGCACCCTATTATATGGCCATCGCTATTGATATAGATTACTTCCCTAAGGATCATCAGAATGCGGATAAAGACCTATTACGGTTCGCCATGTTTAATGTGATCCAAGAGGTCATAGAGCAGGAAGTGGGATCGATCGCCTTTCGCACTCGCGACGAGAAGGTTGTTGTAATCCTATCCTGTGAGGATGAGGAGCCATTGTTTGAGATAGCCCAGAAGCTAGCAGAGCAGATGAGGCATCTCATCGAAAGCTACTTGAGGTTTACGGTTACAATAGGGATTGGTCGTTCCTGTAAGAGTTTAAACCATTATCCGCAATCGTTCGAATCCGCAATGGCTGCCTTGGAATATAGATTCTTATTAGGCACAGGCAAGGTGATCAGTATAGTGGATATGGAGGGTTATCATGCAGCGACAGGCGGAGAATATCAAGAGGATTGGGAGCAGAAAGTGATTTCATGCATGAGGACGGGCACGGAGAGCGAATTAAAAGTAACGCTTCAAGCCATCATTCAGCAGTATAGGAGTTCATTCCCAACCATTCAGCAATGTTATATTCACATCCAGAAGCTGATTATCTCTTTGATTCGTGATCTAAATCAGCTTGGCTTGGAGGAGGTAGATATCTTTGGTGAGCTCAATCCAATTACACATATTTATCAGTTCCAGACATTAGAGGAAATGGAAGCCTGGCTTTTCGATTGCTGCAAGCATGCGATTAATACGATCGTCGAGCAAAGGGACGATTACCGTAGCAGTCAAGTGAGGGTAGCAGAGCTTTACTTGAAACAGCATTATTCAGATGAAGGACTTACGTTAGCGAAGCTTTGTAAACATGTGCATATGAGTACAAGCTACTTCAGCTCAGTATTCAAGTCTCAGACAGGAAGTACCTTTGTTGAGTATTTGACAACGGAGAGAATAAGCCATGCGAAGGAGCTCTTAAAGTTCACTTCACTGAAGACATATGATATTGCCTCACGAGTAGGCTATCAGGACCCACATTATTTCAGCATGTTATTCAAAAAAATAACCGGGGACAGCCCTACCGAATATCGGCAAAGGTGCTTGGCGGAGAAAGCGTGAGAGCTGAATGAAGCTGTTTCAATTTAATAGTATTCAATCGAATATTGCTGCTGCTTTCGCCCTCTTGATTGTATTGACAGCTATTGTGATCAGCATTAGCTCTTATCAGCTGTCATCTATTGCCGCCAGAAGAACAGCACAGGAATACACAACAGAGCTCATTAAACAGCTCAATCTCAATATTCAAACCTACATTACCAATATGGAGAATATCTCGATGCTGGTCATGAACAATCGGAATGTGCGGGAATACCTAACCTCTCAGAATGGAATGAGTCAGGAGGAAATTTCCGACTTCCTTCAATCCATATCTGCTTCTCGTAAGGATATATCATCAATTACGCTGTTCGGTGAAGAGGGACAGTGGATTTCCGATCGAAGAGAGAGCGAATTAAATCCGAATATTAACGTGAAAGAAATGTCCTGGTATCAGGATGCAGCCGATGCGGATGGTGAGATTGTCATATCATCCTCCCAGGTTCAACCCATATTCCAAGAATACCCGTGGGTGGTTTCATTAAGCAGGGAAATTCGTAATCCTGGAGGGGTGCAAACGCTTGGCATTCTCCTAGTGGATATGAATTTTAGTGTGCTTAATGACATATTCGATCAGATTGATCTTGGTAAGCGAGGATACGTCTTTATTGTCGATAATAGTGGTAATATCGTTTATCATCCTCAGCAGCAGTTGATCTATAGCAATCTGAAGGAAGAACGGATTAACGAGGTGTTGATAGATCAGGGAGGAAGCTTCATCACAGATGAAGGTGGGCAGAGTAGGATGTACTCCATTCAGGACACAGGTTTTGGCTGGAAGATTGTCGGTGTGTCTTACTTGAACGAATTGGTGAGCAATAAGAGGGATATGCAGTTTTCTTTTCTAACGTTGGGTATGATCAGTCTGATCCTTGCACTAGGTATTTCCTTCTTCTTATCACGTAAGTTGGCTCGTCCGATCAATCAGTTGCAGGAGCATATGAAAGAAGTTGAGAAAGGGAATTTCGACATACAAGTACCAGTGGATAGCACACGAGAGATTGGTCGGTTAGCCCGTACATTCAACATTATGGTGCTGCGGATTAAGGAGCTCATGTCTCAGGTGGTGAAGGAGCAGGAATTTAAGAGGAAAAGTGAGATTAGTGCCCTGCAAGCGCAGATTAATCCGCACTTTCTTTATAACACATTGGATTCAATTGTCTGGATGGCGGAAGCGAAGAAGTCTGAGGAGGTTGTGCTCATGACATCCGCATTGGCCCGATTGTTCAGATCCTCTATAAGTAAAGGACGAGAGCTGGTACCAATACGAACTGAAATTGAGCATATTACGAACTATCTAACGATTCAACAAATGCGCTATAGAGATAAGCTTGAATTTCATATTGATGTAGCCCCAGAGATTCTAAATTGTCTTACGCTTAAGATCCTCCTACAGCCGCTTGTGGAGAATGCCATATATCATGGAATTAAGAACAAGTCCGGTATTGGTGTCATCACAATTAGGGGACGTGAAGCTCAGAATGAGGTGGTCTTCCAGGTTATAGATAATGGCGTAGGCATGGACGAGGCAACCATTGTAAGAATTCTTAGCCATTTATCACCGACCGAGAATAGAGGAATGGGTGTAGCAAATGTACACGAACGAATTCAGCTGTACTTTGGAGGTGCGTTCGGTTTGCGTTACGAGAGTGAACTGGATGTGGGAACAAGTGTGATCATCAGGATTCCGAAGATTAGTCCAGACGCAATTGATCGATGGGGAACGGAGGAATGATGTGCAGATGAAATGGTTGAAGTGGATCATCATACTGATGCTTATTATCACTTTTGTATTCGTTGGCTATAAAGGTTTAGGCTTCCTTCCAGGTAATATCATGAAACATAAATATGAAATTACAGTTGTGATAAAATCCATGGAGCCAAGTATGGAATTCTGGCAGGTGTTGATTGATGGTGTTGAAGTGGCAGCCAAAGAATTTGATGTCGATGTAACCGTCACAGGACCACCTAATGAATCGGAGATCGATGAGCAAATTCGCTTAATTGATGAAGCGATCAACGCCCGTCCAGATGCGATTGTAATGGCAGCAACGGATTATAATCGACTGGTTCCAGTGGCATTAGCCGCCAAGAAAAGTGGTATATCGCTTATCTCGATTGATTCAGGAATTAACAGTGATGTTGCGGACAGCTTTATAGCAACTAATAACTTCGAAGCAGGAAGAAAAGCAGGTAGAGCCATGGCGGATCAATTAGAGGCAAATGCCAAGGTGGCCATTATCAGCTTTGTACAAGGGACTGCAACCCAAATAGATAGAGAGGGTGGTGTACTGGCTAGCCTAGAAGAAGCAGGAATTACTGTAATGGGTACTTATTACAGCGATGGTGTTGAAGAAAAGGCATATCAGATCACCAAAGAGCTCTCAGAAAAGCACAATGATCTACGGGGAATTGTCGGATTGAATGAGACCTCGACAGTGGGTGCAGGAAAAGCCATACGTGACTTGGGATTAGCTGGCCAGATCCAATTAGTTGGGTTCGATAGCTCGATTAATGAAGTCAAGCTGCTTGAAGAGGGTGTGATGCAAGCAACCGTAGTTCAGAAGCCATTTAATATGGGTTACTTGGGTATCAAGACGGCAGTAGAAGCGCTAAATAAGCAACGTGTTCCCGAGATAATTGATACAGGCTCAGTGATTATTACGAAGGACAATATGTATATGGATGAGAATCAGAAGCTGCTTTTTCCCTTTGTGGAGAAGTAGTCTTTTTTTTATTAAGATTACGACAGCAAGATTAGCTAATAAGGTTGATAATGGACCTCTATTCACACACATCTGCTCGAATCCCACTCTGTAGAGGCTCTTAGGACCTCTATTTTCCTGTTTACAGTAACATTCCTACACTCAAGCTGCCTGCTAACACGACATTTCCTACTCACAGGAACTAATCCGCCTTAAAGAGTATGAGGTTGCATGCAGGACAATCAGGGTGAATTTCAATGATGCAATTCTAATTTAGAGTAAGATATTCAAGTATTTATGTAAGATATTCAATTCAACTTCGATCCTATCCATCTTACACTTATGAACAAGGATGCTAATGCAGTGGATGATGAGAGGGGGACGAACATGAGTGACATGCTAGTGTCGATGACTGGAATAGATAAAGCTTTTCCCGGTGTACGTGCTTTGATCGATTGTCAGTTCGACTTACGAGCCGGTGAAGTGCACGCATTGGTGGGAGAGAATGGCGCAGGGAAGTCGACCTTAATGAAGGTACTCACCGGTGTGTATCAGAAGGATGCGGGTCATATTCGGGTTAAGGGACAAGAGGTTCACATTGCTAACACGAAGGCTGCTCAAGATATGGGAATCAGTATTATCCATCAGGAACTCAATCTGGCTGCCGATTTAACAATCGCTCAGAATATATACATCGGCAGAGAACCACGTAAATACTTTAACCTTCTACTTGATGAGAGAGAGATCAATGAACAAACCCAACAATTGTTTAGTCGATTAAATCTACCTCCAATGAATCCACGCACGCTTATCTCAGAGTTGACTGTGGCCAAGCAGCAGATGGTGGAGATTGCTAAGGCATTATCCTTTAATGCTGAGGTCCTGATTATGGATGAACCTACAGCCGCATTGAGCGATGCAGAAATCAATGATTTATTCCAAATCATTCAGCAATTAAGAACCAATGGAGTTGGTATTGTTTACATCTCTCATCGGATGAATGAGCTGAAGCAGATCACGGACCGAATCACGGTTATGCGTGATGGCGGCTATATTGATACGGTTGATACTGCTGCGGTCACAATTGAACAGATTATATCGATGATGGTGGGTCGAGAAATATATCAATCCTCTAAGGCATTAAAGCTAGATGAGGATTTGCCAAATGTTCTAGAGGTTCGGAATTTGAATCGGGGGAGAGTACTCAAAGACATTAGCTTCGACCTAAAGAAGGGTGAAATTCTGGGGCTTGCTGGCTTGGTCGGTGCTGGACGAACAGAGGTGGCTAGGGCCATCTTCGGTGCGGATCCAATCGACTCAGGACAATTATCCGTAGCGGGGAAGAGTATCAGCATCAACAGTCCTTATCAAGCGGTAAAGCAGGGAATTGGCTATTTGTCGGAGGATCGCAAGCATTATGGCTGTATGGTCGAAATGGATGTGAAGATGAATATTGCGATGGCTTCCTTTCACAAATTCACAAATTGGTTTGGATGGGTCAATGAGAAGAAGATGATACAGGTATCCAATGATGTTGTTAAGGCTTTAAAGGTCAAGACACCCACTATTCATCAAGAGGTTAAATATTTGTCAGGTGGGAATCAACAGAAGGTCGTCATTGGCAAGTGGCTAACGAAGGATTGTGAGATTCTGATCTTCGACGAACCGACACGGGGTATCGACATTGGAGCCAAGAGTGAAATATATAAGCTATTGAATGAATTAGCCGAGCAGGGTAAATCGATCATTATGATCTCGTCGGAGCTTCCAGAGATATTACGAATGAGCCATAGGATTGCGGTCATGTGTGAAGGTAGAATAACGGGCATTCTGCATCGTGATGAAGCTACACAGGAAGCCATTATGAGTTTAGCCACACAACGAAGCGCTTAGATTTACATGGGGGGAACAATATGAATCTCATTACAGAAAAACGTGATCAAATCATTAAATCAGGAGCTCTTCAGCAGGTCCTGGCATTTGCTAGCTTGATCCTGCTGGTCCTAGTATTCTCCTTATCCTCGAGCAATTTCTTTCAATTCTCGAATGTTGTAGGAATTCTGCTCTCTACAGCGGTCATTGGGGTGCTTGCCCTAGGCTCAACCTTCGTCATTATTACAGGTGGAATTGACTTGTCTGTGGGAACAGTAATGACGCTGAGCGCGGTGATGACAGGTGTGTTCATTACCTTCTTCGGGCTCCCAGTTCCAATTGGCATTCTAGGGGGAATATTAACCGGTGCCTTCTGTGGGATGCTCTCGGGTTTATCAGTGGCGAAGCTGAATATTCCACCATTTATTGCAACCTTGGCGATGATGATGATTGCCAAGGGATTAGCGCTTGTTATCTCAGGAACGAAGCCAATTTACTTCGCAGAAGATAGTGGTTTCTCGAAGATATCTCAGGACTCTGTAATTGGCAGGATTATTCCTGGCTTCGAAATTCCGAATGCGGTTCTGATTTTCTTCGCTGTTGCCATTATTGGAGGAATTATTCTATCGAGAACAATCATTGGCCGATACAACTTTGCGATTGGCAGTAATGAAGAGGCTACCCGGCTATCAGGGGTTAACGTTCACTTCTGGAAGGTGTTGATCTACACGATAACAGGTACCTTCACAGGAATCGCTGGTATTCTAATGGCTTCAAGATTGAATTCTGCCCAACCAGCATTAGGTATGGGATATGAGCTAGAAGCCATTGCAGCAGTTGTTATAGGAGGGACGTCGCTTAGCGGAGGTAAAGGTACGATTATCGGCACAGTGATAGGTGCCTTAATCATGAGTGTATTAACGAACGGCTTGAGAATTTTGTCAGTTCCCCAGGAATGGCAGACCGTGGTTGTTGGCTTCGTCATCATTCTGGCGGTGTATGCAGACATATTACGAAGAAAGAAAAGCAATTAGGAACAACCGATTAACCAGGTACGACTGCTCGATACATTAACGGTCGGTATGACCTCCTGAAGGAGTTAACATACAAAAAAACGGTAAGGGGAGATTATGAGATGAAAAAGTGGGTAATGGTCTTAGCATTGGTCCTGGTAGCCATTCTTGTATTGAGCGGTTGTGGTTCCAATAACACTTCAAGCAATAGCGGGGATTCAGATGCAGAAATTTATATTCCTGTTATATCCAAAGGGTTCCAGCACCAATTCTGGCAAGCAGTGAAGATTGGCGCAGAGAAGGCAGCCGCAGAATTGAATGTTAAGATTACATTCGAAGGTCCAGAGTCTGAAACACAGGTTGATAAGCAGATTGAGATGCTTCAGGTAGCTTTGGATAAAAACCCGAGTGCTATTGGATTTGCTGCACTAGATAGTCAAGCAGCAACTCCATTACTAAAAAAAGCACAAGAGAAGAATATTCCTATTATTGCTTTTGACTCTGGTGTAGACAGCGATATTCCCGTAACGACTGCATCCACAGATAATATAGCTGCTGCAGGGTTAGCGGCTGATAAGATGGCCGAGTTAATTGGTGGGGAAGGCGAAGTTGCATTAATCGTCCATGACCAAACGAGTCGAACGGGCATCGACCGTCGGGATGGCTTCAAAAACCGCATAGAAGAAAAGTACCCGAATATTAAGATTGTAGATATCCAATATGGTGGTGGTGACCACCTAAAGTCAACCGACTTAGCTAAGGCGATCATGCAAGCTCATCCGAAGCTAAAAGGTTTTTTTGGAGCTAATGAGGGCTCGGCGATCGGAGTGTTGAATGCGGTAACGGAGCTAAACAAAGCTACTATCGTCGTAATCGGCTACGATTCAGGCAAAGCGCAGATAGATGCAATTCGCAGTGGGAAGATGGCAGGAGCCATTACTCAGAACCCGATCGGAATCGGATATGAAACGGTTAAAGCAGCTGTAGATGCGATGAATGGTAAAGAAGTACCTGAGAGCATTGATACCGGATTTTATTGGTACGATAAATCGAACATGGATGAGGAACAAATTAAGGCGGTTCTGTACGAATAATCACAAATGAGATGGATTTGAGGAGGAGCTAACTTAACGGTTAGCTCCTCTAACTATTTGACTAGTAGATGTAGTATAATCTTCAAAGAGACCGAAATTACTAAATCACAAAAAATGGAGTGTTCATATGAAAATCGGTGCAATCGAAGCAGGCGGAACGAAGTTTGTATGTGGAATAGGTAATGAGCAGGGTGTTATTGAAGATCGTGTTAGCTTTCCAACAGAGCGGCCAGAACAGACATTGGCCAATGTTATTGAATACTTTCGGGACAAGCGGGTAGAAGCAATCGGTGTCGGGACTTTCGGTCCGATTAATATTGATCCTACAAGTCCGTTATATGGTCATGTTACGACTACACCAAAGCCGGGCTGGTCAGGCTATAATTTCCTTGGTGCTCTGAAGGAGCAGTTTGATGTGCCATATGGCTGGGATACGGATGTCAATGCAGCAGCACTCGGTGAGGCGGTATGGGGCGCAGCGAAAGGCTTAGATAGCTGTGTGTATTACACAATAGGAACGGGAGTAGGACTCGGAGTATACACTGAGGGGAAGCTAGTTCATGGTCTTGTACATCCAGAGGGTGGACATATAATGACAAGACGGCATCCTGATGATCAGTTCGCAGGGTGGTGCCCATACCATGGAGATTGTCTAGAGGGAATTGCAGCCGGGCCTGCTATTGAACGCAGATGGAAGCTGAAGGGTAGCGAGCTCCCGATTGATCATCCAGCATGGGCTATGGAAGCCTTCTATATCGCTCAAGCCGTAGCGGGAACCATCCTAATGCTATCTCCGAAGAAGGTTATACTGGGGGGAGGCGTTATGAAGCAGGAGCAGTTATTCCCGCTAATTCGTACGGAGGTACTAAGACAGCTAAACGGATATGTGAATGCTGCAGCGATCCTAGATGGAATTGACGAATATATTGTACCACCAGGCTTAGGTGACAATGCTGGACTATGCGGTTCGTTGGCGCTGGGACTGCGAGCACTGGGAGTATAGTAGAAAACCTATTGTTATTGTAATAATTAGGAGTGGGACATCATCGAGAAGATTATACTATCATTTGCAATTATTATTGTTGGCTTGGCACTAGGTAAAGCACTGAACTGGCTGTCTCATGGTAGCTGGTCGAATGAGATAATAACGATAGAGAAGTCGATAGATTGGATGACGAAGTCAGCTCTACTAGTTCTAAATCCACTTGTTCTCATTGGAGTTTTCTGGATTGTTGATGTACAGGAGGCGAGCCTCTATCTTCTCCCAATCCTTGGGATCCTGTGTCTAGTTCTGGGTGGATTATTTGCTGTAGGATTCTCTAAGGTTCTGAAATTGGATCGTAAGAGTACGGGCTCTATGTTCGTTTCGGGTTCATTCTGTAATTGGGGAAGCTTTGGGACGCTATTCTGCTTTATGATCCTTGGACAACAAAGCCTTGTATTCGTAACGATGTTAAGATTGCTGGAGGAGTTCATTTATTATGCTGTCGCATTTCCAATGGCTAAGGCATATGGGAGTAAGGAACAAAGGCAGTCGTTAGGCAAACCACACAGACTGAGAATATTCGCGGATCCCTTCATAGTAACTGCACTTTCGGCTATAGTGATCGGTGGATCACTTAACTTCTCTCCCATGGGAAGACCAGATTTCTACGAGATGCTTATTAATATTCTGGTACCACTGTCTATTCTGCTCTTAGTTATTCCTGTAGGTTATCATATGCGATTTATGGCTGTACAGAAGTACCTGAAGGAGAGCTTCTCGATATCTATAGTAAAATTTATCCTGGTACCCATCTGCATCCTGCCCATTGCCTATGCTCTAGGCTTAGGTAATCTATACGATGGGATGCTGATGAAGTCCATTCTCATTATGGCTGTAATGCCTCCGGCCTTCATGTCATTAATCCCCCCGAAATTGTATGGGTTAGATGTGGATTTAGCCAATTCTAGCTGGGTTGTGAACACTGGACTATTGGTGGTCATCCTGCCGGTACTGTATGGTGTTCTGCAGCTCATGTGATTAGTTATCTGTGATAGTATTTCATATACTCATCTTTTTGAGTATATTTTTTTTGTAATTTATCTAGTTGTAGAGGCAGTTGCTTTGAGATGTGCAGGAATTAGAAAGCTGTTGTCGTATATTAATAGAGCCCCAAAAATCCAGTATTGTCCAAATAAGGAGATCTTACATTGAATATTCTCTCGGCTAGACTTAATAACATCACCATACCAATCATATTATGTGTAACACTACTATTGACCCCATGGAGCGCGAGTGCCAAGGAAGCAGGCAACTATACGGAGCTTGATGAAACAATAGACTTACTTGAAGCATATCACCTAAGCGGAGTAACCGAAGATGAATTAATTCAAGCTGCGATTGAGGGTATTCTCTATTCTCTGGACGATCCTTATACGGATTACTATAGTGCAGAGGAGCTACAGGCATTCACGAATTCGTTGAATAATGTGTACTTCGGAACGGGCATTGTGCTAGATGAATTAAACGGGCAAATTTATGTAAATCTCGTGATGGAGAACACATCAGCAGAAAGGATGGGGGTTCTCGAAGGAGATGTAATCTTAGCTGTCAATGGTATATCAGTGAAAGGGATAAAGCTGCTAGAGCTCGAGAAGGCCGAGATTGGTGCGAATGGAGCCAGTGTGAAGTTAAGTGTGCGAAGAGGGACTGAACTTCTAAGCTTCTCCTTAACCTATGCAGAGGTACAGGTTCCGTTAGTTACGGCACGCTGGTTTGGAGAAGGCATTGGATATCTACGCCTGCATACGTTCTCTGATGAGGCTGCCATTGACTTCATTGTAGAGCTGGATAAGCTGAATCAGAAGGGGCTCCAATCCCTCATTATTGATCTTCGGTACAATGGCGGGGGCTTACTTAGCTCAACGGAGATGATTGCCAGACAATTCCTAGACAACGATGTTCTGATGTATACCAAAGATAGGAGCGGCAAGGAAATAAAAGTAGAAGTAGACGGAGCGTTACCAATGATGATTCCGACAGTTGTTCTTGTTAATGAAGGAACGGCAAGTGCGTCAGAGGTTCTTGCGGGTGCCCTGCAGGATCATAATCTTGCTCTAATTGTAGGAACTCAGACATTCGGTAAAGGTGTTATTCAACAAGTTATACCGATGAACACTAACGGTGGAGCACTAAAAATTACAGTTGAGGAGTATCTTACTCCTAATAAGCATAAGGTTCATGGTGTGGGAATTACTCCAGATATTAGAATTTCAGGAAACCAAGAGCAGCTGTTCAAAGCGTTATATGCTGCAGGTGTGACCAAGCTTATGGTCAGTGTGGAGCCAACGAGGATCACTGTTAATGGAGAGGTGTTTCATGCGCAGATCGATATTCTTAAGCAAGAGCAGGAAATCTATCTACCTTTGCGATTGCTAGCAGCTGCTACGAATGCGGACCTGAGCTGGGATCAAGCGACAAAATCGGTCTTACTTATGAAAGGCTCGAAGAAGCTCACTTATCCGATATCCAGTCTAACTGTGAAGAATAATCTGAGTTATATCAACGTCAAGACATTCCAGAAGGACTTTCCAGAGTTCAAGTGGAGCACATCAGGTAACATCTCAACGATAGACGTAGGCATATAAAACAAAAGCTAAACATATTCTTTCTAAGCAGATTTCTTAATTGCTATCGCATACATAAGAAACTATTAGGAGGAACGAGATTGAGAAGATTAACGGTACTGTTAGTTGTAGCACTCTTCGCATCATTACTCGGAGTTAGTAATGCTATTGCAGATGAGGTAAAGAAGATTAGTGTGATTGTTGATGGTGACGAGCTTGTATTTACGACTGAGCCGTTCATCGAGAATGGGTCAACCCTTGTCCCGTTTCGCGCCATATTCACTAAGCTTGGATTAACCATTGGTTGGGATCAAGCAACTAAGACTGTCACAGGGGATAAAGAGGGCTTATCCATCGAGCTTCAAATTGGCAGCAAAACTGCTTTAGTGAATGGCGAGGAAAGGTTACTTACTGTTGCACCGAAAATCGTGAATAGTGAAACGTTCGTTCCACTAAGATTTGTTAGTGAGAATGCGCAGAAGGAAGTAAGCTGGGATGGGATTATCCGTGAAGTATATATCGCAGATGCTGAACTACAAATTCAGAACCTATTCGATAAACACTATGGATATAGCAGCGAAGAGAATTTAGAGGGTGTGATGGCTACCCTTGATCCAAGCTCTCCAGCATACGAGCAAACAGAAGAAGTATTCAGCCAGATTTTCCCTATCTATGATTTACAGTATGAGGTGTCCGTAGAAATCTTGGATATACAAGAGCAAACAGCGCTTGTTCAGACAATTACGACTACAAGGAAAGTAACTGGTCCAGATTTTGCGGATAATGAGATCATAGCGACGAATGAAGTGACTAGAGTAAATGGACAATGGAAACTAAATGCAACGACACCACTCTTTATTGATTTATTAAAATCTGATTTGTTGGTTTTAGGCGATGTAACAATCTCTCAAGCAGAGCAGGACGCTATCTTGGCAGTAATAGAACAGAGCAGAGTGAATGGCGAAACTGAGAATTGGGAAGCAGAGCTATTATTATATACAGAGGATTATCCGGATTTAGAGCAATTAATGGCACAATCGAAGCAATTGTCTGAGGAATTCAATTTTACTTATGAAATTTCAGGCCAAGAATTTTTTGAAGCAACTGAAGATACGGCAGTAGTCTATTATGAGACAATATTGAAGAAGACGAGTGGACCTGAGTTTAGGGATTTTAGCACCGGCACAATAGTCACTTTTAAGAAGGTCAATGGTAAGTGGTTGTTTGCAAATAGTGATCCCGTGTTTATCAATTATAATTTGGAGACCACAGATACGGATGCAGCAGCAATTGAAGTGAAGTAGTTATTTGAAATGAATGGATTACAACAAAACCACGATTAGTCCTGAGCTCTATCAGAGACCGATCGTGGTTTTATATTAGTGGATGCTATGATCAATTACTCATCTTCTTGAATGCTCGCTCAGCTGCTTCAAGGGTTTCGTCAATATCCCCGTCGCTATGAGCAGTTGTCATGAACCAGGCTTCATACTTCGATGGAGCTAAGCATATGCCTTGATCGAGCATGAGGCGGAAGAATGAGGCAAACCGCTCACTGTCAGCGCGACCTGCTTCCTCGTAATTCGTAACAGGATGAGCACAGAAGTGTGTGGAGAATGCTCCGCGAATTCGATTGATTGTCAGATCGATCTGATGGTCCGCGGCTGATTTAGCCATCCCATCTGCAAGTCGAGCTGCTAATGCATCCAAGCGCTCGTAGGTTCCAGGCTGTTGAAGAACCTCCAGACAAGCAATACCTGCTGACACTGAGATGGGATTACCTGCCATGGTACCTGCTTGATAAGCAGGACCTAGTGGAGCTACCTTCTCCATGATCTCGCGACGACCACCATAAGCGCCTATGGGTAGTCCGCCGCCAATGATTTTGCCTAGAGCCGTTAAGTCAGCTTGTACAGCCTCTTGGTCGGGGAAGTATGTATAGGTTTGAGCAGATCCATAATGAAAGCGGAAGGCACTGATGACCTCATCGAAGATGACAAGCGCACCAAATTTGCGTGTGAGTGAGCACACCTGCTCGAGATAACCCGGTTCAGGGAGCACCATTCCGAAGTTGCCAACAATCGGTTCTATCATTACTGCTGCGATCTGGTCACCCCAAAGCTCAAGAGCAGCCTCTAGTGCTGCAGCATCGTTGAACGGTACGGTGATTACTTCTCGGGCAATTCCCGAGGGTACGCCAGCACTATCAGGCGTGCCAAGGGTCGAAGGGCCAGATCCTGCTGCTACAAGCACCAGATCGGAGTGTCCATGATAACAGCCTGCGAATTTAATAATCTTGTCACGACCTGTATAAGCTCTAGCTACCCGAATTGTACTCATAACTGCTTCGGTGCCAGAATTCACTAATCGTACCTTGTCCATAGAAGGGATAGCTTCCTTCAGCATGCGACAGAATGTAATTTCTAGCTCTGTTGGGGTTCCATATAATGTGCCATTCTCTGCTGCTTGAACAATTGCTGTGGTTACGGTTGGGTGAGCATGTCCGAGAATTATCGGACCATAAGCTGCCAGATAATCAATATAACGGTTACCATCTACATCCCAGAAGTGAGCACCTCTCGCCTTCTCCATGAACACCGGTGCTGCTCCACCAACCGCCTTGAAGGAGCGTGATGGACTATTCACACCTCCGACTATATGCGTTAAAGCATCCTTATATAATTGCTCGGAACGAGTTCTATTCATAATGGAGGTTCCACCTTATACCTTATATGTGTTTCTTTCGTTCTATGCTCCAATAAGATTTGCTTAGTAACGCATTGAACAGTAACTCATTGAACAATAACGCATTGAACAGCGCTACTATGCAGAATATTATCACAAATAATTGATATAATCGGTAAAATCGTTCAATAACGCAAGTTTTAGCACTATTGAACCGTACAGCAGGAGCTAAAACGCTAGAACGAGCGCTATTCGCTCCAAAGTTACTCATCAGTCAGATTCTAGTCCATTAACAAAGTACTGTAGCGCCAACAGTAGCGTTAATGGATATCCATACGGATAGCGCCAACAGTCACGCAACCGATCACTATGTTGGTAACTAACAGTAGCATGGCTGCTAAGGTGTAACAGCTGTATCGGATGTTGGCTCGGCCTCAGAATCGGTAGCGATCGGTTCAACAATCACAGGATTTAGTTGCTCTTGAATAAACTCAACCAGTTCATCTGAATCCCTTACTGTAATCACATCGGCACCACCCACATTCGACTCGCGAAGAAGCTCTAGAGGCGGAATCTGTACACTAGGAATAGAGGTAGTATCGATTGCAAAGCCTAAACGTCCTAGCTTTACCATATCATCGAAGTCCATATTCGTCTCAACATAAGGTACTACACTGTTCAATAGAATAGGCAGCTTAATCAATGAGGATGTACGCTTGACCTTATCTACGAAAGCACTAACGAAATTACGCTGTCTCTCTGTACGGGTAAAGTCGGACAATGCATCCTTGCGGAACCGTACGTATTGAAGCGCAGTTGAGCCATCCAGCTGCTGTAATCCGGGCTGTAAATCGATATTGTATTGAGGATCGTCAGCAGTATCCACATAGTACATTCTCTTCTCAACCTCAAATTCGATGCCGCCTAATGCATCAATCAGTGAGATGAAGCCCTGGAAGTCAGTGTACACATAATATTGAATAGATAACCCGGTTAATTCACTTATTGTGTTCATAGCAAGGCTTGGTCCGCCCAAGGGGAGTGCTGAATTAATTCGATTATTGCCATGTCCGGGTATATTAGCATAAGTGTCCCGCAAGACGGAGAATAGCGTTGCTTTCTTCGTCACAGGATCGATAGAAGCAATGATCATTGAATCCGAGCGAGGAACCTCATTCTCCTTAAGACCACGATCGTCTCCACCAAGTAATAGGATATTAACTCGGTCTGTACCTTCCCAGACTGGAAGGGGTTCATTGGTTTCTACATCCGCGAACTGGGATTTATCAGGATCAGATATATCTCCAGCAAAGCTAAGGACTACATTAATATAATAGATAACAATGATAACTACGATAAGAAGTAGAGCCAATAGGCTATATATTATTTTTTTGGAATATTTGGATTTCTTTCGTGGTGAGATAGAGTCCATCTCATTGATCGTTTTATTCATAGTATAATTCCAGCCCTTCAATATTGTTAACACACCAAACTATTATAGTTGCTAAGAGCATCCCCTGCAAGTGACAATAAGGAAGTCAGTTCTCAATTTTTCTTTTATAAGAATATTCATGTATAGTGTCATTATGTTAATATAAATCAGGTGACTTAGGAGGTTAGACGTTGTGAACGCGATAGAAGTTTCAGGTTTGCGTAAGGAATTCCTGGTGCAGAAAAATAAGTTGGGCTTAAAAGGAGCATTCCAGGATTTGTTCCGTAGAGAATATAACCGCCTCACTGCGGTGAAAGATATTGACTTCATCATCCCGCAAGGAGAAATCTGTGGTTATATTGGGGAGAATGGAGCAGGTAAATCAACGACAATCAAAATGCTTACAGGCATTCTAGTGCCAACCGCTGGGGATATTCGTGTGAATGGCTATGTGCCCTATAAGGATCGAGAAATCTTCGTTCGTGGTATTGGTGTTGTATTCGGGCAACGCAGTCAGCTATGGTGGGATATCGGTGTCATTGAATCGTTCCGATTGTTGCGCAAGGTGTATCGTATCTCTGAAGCTGATTTCAAGCGGAGACTAGACGACCTTACAGATATGCTGCAGATTGGTGATATTCTGTCTCGTCCTGTGCGTAAGCTTAGCTTAGGGCAGCGTATGCGATGCGAGCTAGCTGCATCCCTATTACATAACCCATCGATCCTGTTCCTTGATGAGCCTACGATAGGATTAGATATCGTCGTGAAGACAGAAATTCGTGAATTTCTTAAGCAGATGAATCGCACTTATAATACTACAATTTTATTAACCACACACGATTTGCAGGATATTGAAGCGCTCTGTTCACGTGTTATTATGCTCGATGATGGACGTATTATTTATGATGGTGGATTAGACGATCTAAAACTTCGCTGGGGTAAGGGCAAGGAGGTTTGGCTGCAATTCGGTGAGCCAACTCCGATAGCACGATTACAGCAGTTAACCGATGGCTTGGACGTTATCTGGACAAGTGATAATGAGTTCTCTGCGAAGGTTATTATTCCTCGTGGTCAGGAAATTATCTCACAGGTTCTAGGAAGTGTCGTAGGTCAGATCGATATTCGTGATGTGAAGATCACGGAAACTAATACAGATGAGATTGTTCGTGAGATATATCGAACTGGCTCGGCGACGGTGCAGGTGGTACCCTCCACATGATCAGTGTATATATTGATTTTATTCGAATGCGATTTCTGACGATGCTTGCTTATCGTGTGAATTATTATAGTGGTATTGCGATTTATGCGATTAATATTGGCTCGGCATATTTTATCTGGAAGGCTGTATATGGAGACAATGCGGTGCTTGGAGGAATGACGTCCGAGCAGATGTCTACGTATATAGCGATATCCTGGATGGCGAGAGCTTTCTACTTTAACAACCTTGATCAAGAGATTTCTAGAGAAATTCGAGATGGCAGTGTAGCAATTCAGATGATTCGTCCGTACCAGTATCTAGCTGTTAAGATGATGCAGGGCTTGGGTGAGGGTCTATTTCGGCTATTGTTATTCAGCATACCGGGTATGGTGATTGTGTCCTTATTATTTCCAATTCGATTACCGCTAGACCCTGTGACTTGGTTGGCATTCTCTGTGATGATGATATTCAGCTTCTTTATTAATTCTCAGATTAATATATTGACTGGACTATCAGCCTTCTTCCTAGAGAATAATGAAGGTTTGATGAGGATGAAGCGCGTTGCGATAGATTTGTTCTCGGGACTGATCATTCCCATGTCATTTTTCCCTGGATGGGCTGAACAGGTACTGAGCTTTCTGCCTTTTCAGGCGATTACTTATTTACCAGGCTCGGTATTCACAGGAAATATAGTTGGAACAGCGATCTTACAAGCGATTGTTATACAAATATTCTGGTTTATCGCATTACTGCTGCCGCTCAATATTGTATGGCGTCAAGCGCGTAAGCGATTGTTCGTGCAGGGGGGCTGAGTTAGGTGTTCTATATATCGTTATTCTCCGAGTATTTGCAGAATTATATCAAAACCCGGTTGACGTACCGCTCTGATTTCTGGATTGAGGTATTGTCTGATCTAGCGTTTAATTTTATGAACCTGTTCTTTATTCTAGTTGTATATATGCATACGGATGTGCTCGACGGCTGGGTGCGCTCTGAGGTGATCTTCATCTATGGATATTTTATGGTGCCATATAGTGTGTTCAATTGTTTCTTTAATCTGTATGGCTTTGGTGATCGTTATATTGTCAAAGGTGAGATGGATCGTGTGCTTACTCGGCCTGCCCATAACCTGTTCCAAGTGATGCTGGAGAATATGGATCCTCCTGCATTGTTCGGAGCTATTGCTGGGTTTGCGGTTATGGTATATGCCTGGACTGACCTGGGCTTAACGTTAAGCTTNNCTGGTTCGATCCGCTCATGTTCTTACTCTTATCCGTTGGTTCGGTAATGATCTACTTTGGCATATATGTATCGTTAACATCGTTATCGCTATTCTCTGATTCCCCTACAGGCATATTGCCGCTGATTTGGAACATTCAGAATTATGGGCGCTACCCGGTAAGCATCTATAATGGCATCATTCGCGTCGTGCTGACCTGGGTACTGCCATTCGCCTTTGTCGGATTCTATCCAGCAGCGTTCTTCCTAAGACGTGATGCCTTCTTGACTATGGCCTTGCTCACCCCTGTTGTAGGGGGCATTCTAATGCTATTTGGTATATGGATATGGAATGTTGGAGTTCGCAGATATCGTGGTGCGGGCTCTTAATGATCCGATTGACGTGAAAATAAGTCTGAGTTACAATTTAGTTGCATACGATATATCGAATGCAGTTCGCATATGTGAACGTGCGGAAATCTATACATTGGAGGGCTCAGATGTCATGCAAAAGTCAAGAGCTATTCTAAAATCACTCGGTTTTCTGGAGAAGGAAGCTTATGATCTGCCCGATTCTGCTAAACGGTTTCCTGATGGCGCTCAGTATCGTGTTGAAATTCCAAGCGTAGAAGGACCTGGAGCGTTAAAGGCGGTTCTCGAGGAGGCGGACCGTTATGGCATTACGATTCATCGTGTTTCTCAGGGAAGTGGCATTCAACTGCTGACCGATGATGAAATCCACGAGATGGTTGAGATCTGTGCTGCGAGAGGAATGGAGCTAAGCTTATTCGTTGGTCCTAGAGGATCATGGGACATTGGTGCGCAGCCACTTACTCCTCAAGGCAAATCGATTGCGCTACATCATGAAGGTATCGAGCAGCTGGTATACGCAATGGAGGATTTACAAAGAGCCAATCGATTAGGTGTGCGTGGAGCACTGGTAGCTGACGAAGGCTTAATGCTGTTAACCAAAGAGATGAAGAAGCAAGGTCTTCTAGACCCTAAATTTGTAATTAAAGCATCTGTACAGATGATGGCTGCGAATCCGGTATCGATGCGACTAGCTGAAGAGAACGGTGCCGATACTTACAATGTACCACCAGCGTTAACGTTACCCAAATTAGCTTCAATCCGTCAAGCCGTTGATATTCCACTAGATCTATATATAGAAGCACCCGATTCACTTGGCGGATTTATTCGTCATTATGAAATCGCAGAAATCATTCGTGTGCTATCTCCTGTATATATTAAATTCGGATTGCGAAACCATCCCGACGTATATCCTAGTGGACAGCATTTGGAGGAATTCACGATTAAACTATGCCGTGAGAGAGTTCGTCGCGCTTATCTAGGGTTAAATTTGTTGAAGCAATATGGTGCGGAATACCAAGCATCCGACTTAGGTGCAATAGGGCTTGGCGTGCCCCAACGGAGTTTAGATCATTGAGAACGAATAAGTCAGCTTCGCGAACCGTTGATCTGCTAAGTCTTCTTGCTAAGCACCAGAAGCCTATGACCTTAACAGAGATCAGTACAATACTGAGAATTCCGAAGAGCAGTACCTTCGAGATTGTCTATACGTTGNNTGATGATGAGCAATTAAAAACCTTCAAAATTGGCTTAAAGCTATTCGAGGCAGGCGTTTCCTTCTTGAACAATACCGATTTACACCAAATTTCGCGTCCATTGCTGGATTCCTTGATGGTGAGAACTGGGGATACTGTATTCTTGGCGGTAGAGGATAAGGGGGAGATTGTATATCTCGACAAGGTAGAATCCTCGTCATCGGTCATTCGCAGCAGTGCTCAGCTCGGCTCTAGGAACAAAATGTATTATACGGGGCTCGGTAAGGCTTTATTGGCAAGCTATTCAAATGATAAAGTGATGAAGATTACCGGTGGAGGTAACCTCCCCGTAAGGACTAGCCATACGATTAATCATTATGATGAGTTAATATCGGACTTGGATCAAATTCGAAAGCGTGGTTATTCGATTGATGACAGAGAGAGTGAACCAGAGCTCTATTGTCTTGCCGTGCCCATATTGGACCGTTCAGGCAAGGCAATAGCAGCAGTCAGTGTGGCAACGCTATACTCTAAAATGACACCGGATACTCGTGAAAAATACAGTCAGTATCTCGTGGAAACCGGTATGGATATTTCCAAACGCTTAGGATTTAGAGGAGAACGCTTGTATTGAATAGGAGTGACGTTGAAAGTGACAATAGAAGTAGGTAAACTAGCACCCGATTTTCAGCTTGAAGCAAGTAATGGGAAGCAGGTAAAGCTGTCTGATTTCAGAGGTAAGAATGTGCTTCTATACTTCTATCCGAAGGACATGACTCCAGCATGCACAACACAAGCGTGTGATATCAGAGATCGAAGCAAGGATTTTAAGAAGCTGAAGACGGTTATCCTCGGTATCAGCACGGACTCGATGGCGCGACATCAGAAGTTCATTGAGAAGTATGAGCTTCCCTTCCTTCTGCTCGCAGATGAGGAGCATTCCGTCTCTGAATTGTTTGAGGTTTGGCAGCTGAAGAAGCTGTACGGTCGCGAGTTTATGGGGATTGTAAGGTCCTCCTTTATCATTGATCAGCAGGGAATATTAGTTAAAGAATGGCGCAAGGTGAAGGTGAAGGAGCATGTGGAGGAAGCGTTGAGCTATATTCAAGCTCATATGGACAATTCCTAATTATCCTTCTGCAGCTGAACCATCTTGTAATACCTGCCCTCGAGATTCATCAAATCCTCGTGATTACCACGCTCAACAATTTCGCCACGATTCATAACAAGAATGTGGTCCGCCTGCTTAATAGTTGATAGACGGTGGGCAATAACGAACGTCGTTCTGCCTTTGACCAGCACCTTGAGTGCCTCCTGGATGATGCCCTCAGTTTCACTATCGATACTGGAGGTAGCCTCATCTAAGATTAAGATCGCTGGATTAAAGGCTAATGCTCTAGCGAAGGAGATGAGCTGACGCTGCCCAGACGATAATGTGCTGCCTCTTTCAACTACTCCCTCATCATATTGATGGGGTAGCTTCTGCACGAAGCTTTCTGCACCCACATCTTTAATCGCTTGTTTAACTTGATCAATATCGATGTGTTCATTATATAAGCTTACATTAAATTTGATATCTCCTGCGAATAGGAAGGGGTCCTGTAGAACAATACCCATGTGCTTTCGCAGCGCCTGCTTCGGAATTTCCGTTATATCCTGTCCATCAATGGTTATAGTGCCATGATTAGGCTCGTAAAAACCAAGCAGCAAATTCATAATAGAGCTCTTACCCGAGCCAGTATGCCCTACGATTGCAATCGTCTCACCTTGTTTGGCCTCGAATGTAATATCCCTCAATACATACTCCTCATCCTTATAGGCGAATGAGACCCGATCAAATCGTACAAGTCCGTCAGGTCGTTGTATGGTTCCTTGCTGTTCAATCTCTATACCTTCCATATCTAGCAGATGGAATACTCTCTCCGCAGATACGAAGGCTCGCTGAGCATTCGTTAATTGATCGAAGATCCCAATGATTTGTGGGAATATGCGACTTAGATAATCGATGAAGGCAAAAAGCACACCAAATGATATCGATGTAGTCAACGATGCACCGCCATAATACCAGATGACCAGGGTCACAGTAAGGCTTCCGAGTAGATTGGTGATATTTCGTGAAGATATGGAGAAGATGCGGAATTGCTTAATTTGATTCACATATCGATCATGATTGAGGCCTTCGAACTCTTCGACAGTTGCTCGTTCTCTACGGAATGCTTTGATAATAGGCATCACCGCTATGGTTTCATTGAGCATCGCATTCATATCGCTCAAGCGTGCACGCATGACCTGGATGTATCCTTTAGAAAACTTAAGATGCAGCTTCATAATCATATAGAATATGGGAATAATGAGTAAGCATAATAGAGCTAGCTTTACATCCAGAATGAATAGAAAGACATAGATACCAAGTAAGTTGACACCACTGACAACGAAGGTGGCCATAAAGCTCATGAATAGCTCTTTAATCGCTTCTGTATCGTTCGTAATGCGTGTAACCACTTGACCTATTGGAGTATTGTCGAAGTAGCGCACAGGTAGTGAATGGATATGCCTCATCACATCGGAGCGCATCTTCTGAATAATGTGGAGAGCTGCCGATTGTAGTAAATAACCTTGAGCAAAAGCTAGAAAACCGCCAAGCAATAATAAAACCACATATAGCACGATTAGCTGAATGACAGGAGATACATCATATTTATAAAGGCTGTATATGTCTGAAGAGGTCAATAGCTGATCCTCATCGGATGGAGATTGAATCATGTATTGGCTGTTCTCTACTTGAATAACCTTAATGATTGGCCAGTTAGGATTGATCTCCTGCTTCGGGATCCAGTCCGATCTAACATAAGCTCTGTCGAACAATGTTACTAAATTAATAGCAGAGGAGAGTTCTGCAGGATCAACCTCATACCAATTCAGCTCAGTAGCCGCGGCTATATGCTGGTCGATAATGACCTTTACAATATAAGGTCCGCTCAGCTGTGCAGCAACAGATAAGAGCAGGATGAGAAGAGCGATAACCATCTTCTTACGGAATAAGAGCGCATAATTGAATAGTCTTCTGATAACGGAAGGCTGCTTAGTCATTAGTGGATTCCTTCCCTTCATTCAGAATGGCTGCTTCTAGCTGTTGGTGGTTATATTGCTGCTTATACCAACCGTCTAGCAGCAACAATTGCTCGTGGGTGCCTTCTTCTACGATGCGGCCATGCTCTAAGACAATAATCCAAGTCGCATGACTAACGGCTGAGAGCCGATGTGTAGCAATGAGTGTAGTCTTACCTTGGCGAAGCTGTCTAATATTACTAATGATTCGACTCTCTGTCTTGGCGTCTACGGCAGAGAGAACATCATCAAGAATAAGAATTTCTGGATCGACTAATAAAGCTCTTGCAATGGCGGTTCGCTGCTTCTGACCTCCAGATAACATCACACCGCTCTCACCAATTACCGTATTCCAGCCTAAATTCATCTGCTCGATGTCTTTCGTGAAGCATGCAGCCTCCACAACCTGCTTAACCTCATCCATCGTTGCCTCAGGCTTACCCGTCTTGATATTCTCTAGGATTGTCTTGGATAGCAGGAGATGCTCCTGAGGCACATATCCAATCCATTGAAGCACCTGGTTAAGAGAGATATCCTCGATAGGAACATCAGAAATTCGCAGCTTACCCGGCTCGATAGGATATTGCCGCAGCAATTGCTTGAGTAGTGTACTCTTACCGCTTCCAGTTCTACCGACGATGCCTAGGGTATCACCTTGTTGAAGCTGGAATGAAATATGCTGCAGACTGTCTGTTGGAGCGCCAGGATAACGGAATGAAAGCTGCTTCATCTCGATATTTGTTACACGACTCACCTGTGTGATGTATTCCCCATCTTGAACCTCAGGCTGTTGGGCAAGAATACTGTCCACACGATCGAGCGAAGCATTACCACGCTGCAGGATATTAATAAATTCGCCGAAGGAAATCATCGGCCATATTAATAAGCCCAAATAGATGTTAAAGGTGAACAATTGACCTAATGTAATCTGGTTATGGAACACCAAGTAGGAGCCGTAGCCGATTCCAATCGCATAGCTGAGACCGACTATGGTTGATATAACAGGCTGGAACAGCGCATTCACGAATGCAACCCGCAAATTCTTGTGCATGACCGCAATCGTAACGTTGTCGAAGGCTTCAATGTCCTTCGACTCTTGTACATAAGCTCTAAGCACGCGCAAGCCTGATATGGATTCTAGGGCATGATCATTCATATGTCCGAAGGATTCCTGTGCAGCAAGGAAGTGAGTGCGCATCTTCTTGCCTATCTTGTTCACCGCATAAACCAGGATAGGGAGCGGGAGTAACGAGGCCAGCATTAATTGAATATCGACGAATAAAATCATTGCAACTAGTACTATAGATGTGCCGACAACGGTCGATACGAGCGTTAACACACCGAAGCCTGCTGTATTGGAGATTGCTGTAATATCGTTCGTGGCGAGTGCCATTAATTCACCTGTACGAATACGCTGGAAGAAGGATGGGGACATGCGAACCAGATGCTTGAGCAGTCGACTTCTCAATTCCTTCTCCAATAAGATCGAGCTACCGAACAATAAATTTAGCCAACTGAAGAAGATTGTATACCCAAGAATCGCTAGGCCTAGTAGAAATAATACGGTCAGATTTAGTGAATTAGCTGTTAGTGTGCTATTCCTTATCTGGTCAATCACATTACCGATTATCTTCGGTGGTACAACAGCCATGATATTCATAATGATCATTAAGGAGATAGCAATTGTATAGTGTGGCCATCTTAGCTTGAAGAACCATTGAAGCTTCATAATAAAGGACATAAGTTCACCTAATTTCTTGAATATGGAAAATGCACAGTAACCACATCTTAGCACATTTCGCTAAAGGAGCAGACGTTTAGCTTAAAATTGTAAAAAGTTTACTGAAATCAATACTGAAATGGCTGCAATGATAATCGATGGAAGCAAGTTCGCTACATTGATTTTGATGATCCCTAATATATTGATGCCTATTCCGATAATCAACACTCCACCGACAGCCGTGACCTCTGTAATAATCACATTTAATTCTGTATTACTTACAAACAAGTATATGAAGCTCGCAGAAAGAGCAATGATCCCCTGATAGATGAACACTGGAATGGAAGAGAAGACAACACCAATACCTAATGTAGAGGCAAAAATAATGGCTGAGATGCCATCGAGCATAGCTTTCGTGTATAGAATATCATGATTATTCCTAAGCCCACTGTCGATCGCCCCGAGAATAGCCATAGCCCCAATGCAATAGACAAGCGTTGCGGTAACAAAGCCTTCGGCGATGCTGCTTTTGGTGCCTCCAGATTTTCCTCCGCGCTGTATGACTCTCTCTAACCATCGGCCCAATCGTATTAGCTTGGACTCTACGCCTAATAATTCTCCTATGATCCCACCTATTACAAGGCTAATGATGATAATGAGCAGATTGGATGACTTGAGTGCCATGGATATCCCAAGCACTGCAATGACCAAGCCTAATCCCTGCATAACGGTATGGCGCATTCCCTCAGATATTCGTGGCAGTAAGCTCCCTAATAAACCGCCTGCTATAATGGCGATCGCGTTAATGATAGTTCCCCATAAAGCCATATGGATAGACTTCCCCTCGTGTGTATGAATATCTTCTGTTCTGATTGAATTAATATAGCATCGATCTTACAGATATCACAACTGTTCGTGTCAGAGTCATTAGAATGCCGCCATTCCTATAAGCTAAAGCGACATTATTCAGTCTACGACTTTAGTCTAGGTTAAATTCAGTCTTTAGCCGTTTTTCGAGAGGGTGGTGCAAACTGTATCATAATGGAAAATAATAAATTAATGGTTTGAGAGGGGAACGATTCAAGTGAGGTCATTTATTCAGAGTGCATTCCGCAATAAAGCAGCAATGATCATTATTATCATCATGGTGTTAGTAATGGGGGCAATTAGCTATATTCAGCTGCCAAGAGAATTTCTACCAGAGGCTGATAATCCACAAGTGACCGTATCGGTCATCGGACCGGGATATGATGCTTCTTCTATGGAGAAATCAGTTACTATTCCTTTGGAGCAGGCTTTAAAATCAGTTAAAGGTCAGACTAGCTCATTCTCGACCTCTGGTGACGGATTCTCTCAAGTGAATATGAATTTCGGCTCCAAGACGAATATGAAGGAAGCCAAGGCAGAGGTTGAGCAGGCCGTGAATGCTGTTGCTCTTCCAGAGCGAGTATCCCCAGCCTATGTGGTTCAATTTAATACTTCAATGATTCCAATATCCTTTGTGACACTCACCTTCGAAGAGGGTGTCAGCGATGCGCAGAAGGAAATTCTTGAGAAGCGTGTGGTTGATGAATTCAGGGCGATCGATGGTGCTGGAGAGGTTCAGCTAGCGGGTAAATCACAGCCAAAGCTGAGCATCGTTCCGGATCCAGCTAAGCTTGCTGAGAGAGGTGTTCCACTACAAGCGCTATATGGTGTCCTGCAGGGACGTGATGCATCTGCATCCGTAGGCGAGAGTATGCTAGATGGCCAAACCGTGAATTTGAACGTATCTGCAAGCTTGCAGGATGTAGATGCGGTGAAGAATCTTCCGCTTGCTCCAGGCGTTAAGCTGGGTGATGTAGCTGAAGTGACCTTCGTCGACGATACGGAAAGCACTTTTCGAATGGATGGTAATAATGCGCTTCAGATTGTCATTTCTAAGGGCGTGGATTCCAATGCAGTCTCCGTTGGGGAAGGTGTGGAGAAGGTAATTGAGACACTGAATAAGGAATATTCCGAGATGAGCTTGAAATTGATGATAAGCACATCCGAACAAATTGTACATTCCGTTGACAGTATGATGAGAGAGGTTCTGCTAGGAGCATTGCTCGCGACAATTGTGATCATGTTGTTCATGCGTAATATTCGAGCAACATTAGTTACGAT
>DFXU01000026.1 GCA_002383285.1 Caryophanales bacterium UBA4100 | reverse complement strand
AAACAGAATAGGCTGGAGGTGTATTATATAGAGAATTGTTCTCCACATGCGTATGATAACGAAGCATAGTTGGAGCATTCTTCGAAGAATCTTGTAGTACACTCTCACGTGCGATTACGACGGTGACCCCAGAAGGACCAAGATTTTTCTGCGCTCCGGCATAAATAAGCGCGAACTGAGATACATCAATCGGACGTGAAACGATATCACTCGACATATCCGCAATTAATGGTACATTTCCTGTTTGCGGAAAGGCGCCATATTGAATACCACCGATTGTTTCATTCGAGGTAATGTGGAGATAAGCGGCATTGTCTGGAATGTGAATGTCGCTTAATGTTGGAATACTCGTGAATTGGTTCGATTCACTGCTGGCTGCTAATACTGCTTCACCGAACAATTTCGCTTCCTTATATGCTTTTTCTGCCCAGCTTCCAGTATGTACGAATGCAGCTGACTTGCCAGCTGAGAGTAGATTCATTGGCACCATTGCAAACTGTGTGCTTGCTCCACCTTGCAGGAATAACACCTTATAGCCTGCGGGAATATTTAATAATTCCTTCAATAAGCTTTGCGCTTCATCGTTAATTGCTTCGAATTCTTTACTTCGGTGTGAAATTTCCATAACAGACATGCCAATACCACGGTAATCGACCATCTCTTCTTGAGCCCTCGTAAGCACTTCAAGAGGTAATGCTGCTGGTCCAGCATTAAAGTTATACGCTCTAGCCATAAATAACACCCTTCTCTTCTTTAAGATATGGTAATGATAGCAACATTCGGCTTTTCGTTCAAGTACAAATGACACTATACTTCATACAATAAGAGATCCCCTTGTTACCAAGGAGATCTCTTATTGTAGACTAATTATCGTTATTTACGATTAGCAGCCAAAGTACAATGAATATTCATGTGGATGAATACGGATATTAACCGCCTTAGCCTCTGCACGTTTGAAATCAATGTAGTTTGCGAGGAAGTCTTTGGAGAATACGCCATCAGCTGTTAAGAAATCACTATCTGCTTCTAAGGAGTCTAGAGCTTCTTCAAGGCTTGATGGAACACTGCGAATCTCTTTCTTCTCAGCATCTGACATCTCATAGATATTCTTGTCGTAAGGACCATATCCAAGAGCGGTTGGATCCATTTTTTTCTTAATTCCATCAAGACCTGCTAATAGCATTGCAGCAAAAGCTAAGTATGGATTTGCTGTGGAATCCGGTGTACGGAATTCGACACGGCAGCCCTTCGGAGTGACAGCCGCAACTGGAATACGAACTGCTGCAGAACGGTTTCCTTTGGAGAATACTAGATTTACCGGCGCTTCATAACCAGGCACCAATCGTTTGAAAGAGTTTGTACTAGGATTAGTAATCGCAATAAGTGCAGGAGCATGGTGGAGAATACCAGCTAGGTAATGCATAGCCATATCACTCAGATTAGCATATCTACCTTTTTCATAGAATAAAGGGGAATCGCCATTGAATATACTCTGGTGAACGTGCATCCCGCTACCATTGTCACCGAATAAAGGCTTCGGCATGAAGGTTGCAACTTTACCATATTGTCTAGCTGTGTTATGAATAATATATTTGTAAGTCATCAGGTTATCGGCAGTCTTCGTTAATGTATCGAAACGGAAATTGATTTCGCCTTGTCCTGCGGTTGCAACTTCATGATGATGACGCTCAATACGAAGTCCAGCATCTATTAGCAAACGACAAATTTCACTGCGAATGTCTTGTTGCGTGTCCATTGGTGCTACAGGAACATATCCGCCTTTAACTGGTACTTTGTAGCCAAGGTTACCGCCATCTTCTTTACGATTTGAGTTCCAGCCTGCCTCTTCAGAATCTACTGAGAAGGAAGAAGAGTTCATAGTAGTTTCATAGCGAACATCATCGAAGATGAAAAATTCAGATTCTGGTGCGAAGAAAGCAGCAGTACCTACACCAGATTTATTAAGAAATTCTTCAGCTCTCTGAGCAATACTACGGGGATCGCGATCATATCTCACACCATCAGGTGTATGAATATTACACATGATATTGATTGTCGAATGTGCGGTGAAGGGATCTAGGAATGAAGCCTCTGCATCTGGCATCATAACCATATCAGATTCTTCAATACCACGGAACCCTGGAATAGAAGAACCGTCAAAAGCAACACCATTCTCAAAAGTCTCTTCTTCAACTTCACTAGCGGGAACCGAAATGTGATGAGCTTTTCCCGAGAGGTCAACAAATCTGAAATCAACCCACTCGATATTTTTTTCTTTAATTAGGTCCAATACTTTTTTAACTGACATTTGAAAGCCTCCCATTTCCGAACATTAGTCTGTTGAACAGCGTTGAACGTTCAACTTTTGCTTCGTTATGTGGATATTATAAAGCGAGTGTCCGGAGGCGTCAATATCTATGTAAGGTATTTTTTGTGATGGTGTTAGATATACTTACACCTTGCACATAAAGACTTCACAAATTTGTCAATTTTCTAGAAGTGATTGTAACGTAAAGAAGCTCGACATCGGTGAATACGAAGTCGAGCTCCTTCTTCTTATTAATATTCAATCCCTGATTACAGCAATACTGCACTAGCTTGTTTAGCTGTATCAAACCGTTTGCCTACAAGTGGTGCCATCTTCTCCAGATCCTTTAGTAAGTTCGCAAATTGCTCTGGATATAAGGATTGCACTCCATCACCCGTCATTGAATTGTCAGGGTCTGTATGCATCTCAATGATTAAACCATCCGCACCTGCGGCTAATGAAGCCTTTGACATCGTCTCTACTAATTCTCGACGTCCAGTTCCATGACTTGGATCAGATATGACTGGCAGGTGACTAAGCTGCTGCAATACTGGAATCGCAGTTAAATCCAATGTGTTGCGTGTGTATGTCTCGAATGTTCGAATACCTCTTTCACAGAGCATAACATTAGGATTACCGCCAGCGAGCATATACTCTGCTGCATTCAGAAATTCGTCATATGTTGCGCTGAATCCACGCTTTAGCAATACAGGTGTATCAATCTCTCCAAGCTTCCGAAGCAAATCGAAATTCTGCATATTCCTAGTACCTACCTGAAGAATATCAGCATGCTTGGCACATATCTCCACGTATTCTGGTGTCATAATTTCAGTGATTGTTAGCAAACCATGCTTCTTTCCTGCTTCTGCCATCATCTCTAGACCTTCTACACCAACACCTTGGAAGCTATACGGACCTGTACGTGGCTTGAATGCACCACCACGCAATACTTGTCCACCGGCAGCCTTTACTAACCGAGCTATCTCATCAATCTGCTCCGGGGATTCTACCGCACATGGTCCACCCATTACAGTTAAATTGCCACCACCGATTTCTACGCCTTTAATCTTAATAACTGTATCATCTGGATGGAAATCACGGCTGGTCAGTTTATACGATTTAGAAATTTTGATGACATTCTCGATGCCTTTCATCTGTCGTAATTGCTCCGCTAACGTTGGATCAGCATTACCTATTATACCTATTACTGTACGGTCAATACCTTTAGATACATGTGCCTTAACACCCTGACGTTCGATATGGTGAACAATTTCATTCAATCGCTCCTCAGAGATCGTATTCGATGTTATCGCTATCATATAAGCTACACACTCCCTTAATATATTAAATCCCAAATACTTGCGCGCTTCAACGCTTATACGCTTTTAATCACTAAAGTGATTATACTAATTAAATACGACCTAGTCAAATCCTAATTTCGTCAAAGTGACAACATCATGTACTCTTAATCTTTACAGTTGGTAGAAGCTTCTTCATATTGACAGTTCTCTCCGGATCATGTGTAGACGGATTTGTCTGGTCATATTGCTCCAAGTATTGTATAACCTCTCTGGTTAACGGTGTTGGTGTAGAGGCACCCGAAGTTACGCCAATCTTCTTCTTACCTTCTAGCCATTCTTGCTTAATTTCACTAACATCAGATACGCGGTATGCTTGAACACCAGCTATTTCTTCAGAAACCTGTGCTAACCGATTGGAATTATTACTCCTAGGGTCACCAACTACAATAACTAAATCCGTCTGTTTAGCTTGCTCTGCAACCGCCTCTTGTCTAACCTGAGTAGCGAGGCAAATTTCATTATGAATTTCTGCTTTGGGATAATGCTCTATTAATTTACTAATGAGATGCCTAATATCCCATTGACTCATCGTTGTCTGGTTCGTAATAACAATATGATCCGATTTCAATTGCAATAATGCTATATCCTCTTCTCGTTCGATTAAATGGACATGATCAGGAGCTATCCCTATTGCCCCTTCTGGCTCAGGATGCGATTTCTTACCAATGTATATGATATCGTAGCCCTCAGCGACCTTCTCTCGGATCAAATCATGCGTCCTCGTTACATCTGGACAAGTAGCGTCTACAACTGTTAAGCCCTTCTCTCTCGCGCGCTTACGCACCTCCGGTGATACACCGTGGGCTGTGAAGATAACTGTGCCTGTTTCAACTTTATCTAGAATCTCTAGACGATTCTCACCCTCAAGAGTGATTATTCCCTCTTCCTCAAAGGATGTAGTAACATGACTGTTATGCACAATCATCCCAAGAATATAAATGGGTCTTGGGAGATCCAAGTTTCTAGCGGTTTGTAATGCGAGTACCATTGCATCCACAACACCATAACAATATCCTCTTGGTGATATTTTGACAACTTCCATGTTGTAGCCTCCTATTCGTAAATTTCAGGCAGCCAAATGATGAACACGCTACCTTCATTCTTCTTGGATACGACCTCGATAGAGCCCAGATGCTCATCTATGATCCATTTTGCAATAGATAAACCAAGTCCAGTTCCTGAGGTTTGTCCCCGTGAGGTATCAGCTCGATAGAATCGTTCGAAAATTTGTGGAATCTGCTCTGGTTCCATTCCAATTCCTGTATCACTGATACGAATACCCACTTGATTGTCTAATCTCATTATATCTAATTGTACGTAACCATGCTTGGTATATTTAAACGCGTTCTCAATAAATATGAATAGCAGCTGTTGCAGATAGTCTTCACTACCCCTAACTGTCACATTCTCCAGATCATGTAGATCGCCATGTCTCCATTCCGCTTGGTGTGGTAAAAATTTCGCCTTACGAATGACCTCTTCAATGATAGGCAATAGCTTGATAGGAGAGAGCTCGATTTCATGACCTGCATCCGCTCTTGCTAATGCAAGCAAATCGTTAACTAGACGGCTCATTCTGGCTGCTTCCTGAGAGATATCCTGCATCGCCTCCATCGTCATCTGCATATCCTGCTTACCCTCACCAGTCCGCCAAACCTTTTCCAATAATTCTACATTACCACGAATTGTTGTCAGAGGTGTTCTTAATTCATGAGATGCATCAGAGACGAAACGTCGTTGGGTGCGATAAGCCTCCTCAAGCTCACGGTAAGTAGACTGTAGTCTTGAGAGCATACCGTTCACCGTATTCGTTAACCGTCCAATCTCATCATTAGGTCCTATGTGTTCAATTCGTTGCCCTAAGTCTGTACCCCGCTCAATCCGATTAGCAGCCATAATGACATGCTCGATTGGCCTTAATGTCCTCCGTGCTAAAAACCAGCCAAGGGTAGCTGCAATCAGAACAGCAAGAAGCGATAGAATAGTAAGCACCGTTCTGATATTCTTGAGAAAATTTAGATCGTTTGTAATCTCCGTCGCAACCTGTAGTACCCCGATTATTTGTTGATTTGACTCCATACGTATATGATATATAAGCAAATTATACTCATCTTGCTTGGCCGTGCTAAACCAGCTTATTTCCTTCTCTGCTCTCGCAAAAGATGAGGTTTGATCGAATAGTAATTTACCTCCAAAATTATTCGATTTAACTGTTTTACCATTCGTCAGATTAGCTTGTAGCAGGACACCAGCAGATTTGAAGTCATTGAGCTCTGGCAACGTGAATACATTCCATTGTGGAATTAGCCTAATCTGTGATACCGCTAACTTACCTTGATGCTCCAACATTTGTTCATTATTCGCTTCAGTTTTCATAGATATGAATACATAGAATGCGATTCCAAATATCAATAAAGTTATGGCTAATATGCCAGTGTACCAGAGTGTCAGTCGCAGTCGAAGAGACATAATTAAGAATCCCCCTTCAGTACATAACCCATACCACGAAGAGTCTGAATCATTCTTGGCTGCCCACCCTCTTCAGTTTTCTGCCTCAGCATGGCTACATACACCTCAAGCACATTAGATTCACCGCTAAAGTCATAGCCCCATACCTTCTCCATTATTGTATCTCTAGATAATACTCTACGCGGATTGTCCATGAATAAATGAAGAAGTTCAAATTCCTTCGTAGTTAGCTCAATCAGGCGACCATTCCGGAATACTTCGCGTGAATCAAGATCCATAATGATATCTTGAAATTTCAGCTTTGTTGAGACGTGCTCCTTAGATTCAGTATTCCGACGAAGCAACGCTCTTATTCTTGCCAGCAGCTCCTCAAGTGCAAAGGGTTTAACTAAATAATCATCTGCCCCAAGATCAAGACCCTTCACTCTCTCTCCAACCTCATCCTTAGCGGTTAGCATCAGCAGGGGGATCGTAATTCCTCCATCTCGGAGCCGCTGAAGGACTTCCCATCCATTCAATAGTGGCATCATTACATCNNAATGAGCTCTGGCTCATGAGATAATAATTGCTTTAAGCCATCACTCCCATTCGTGGCGGTGATGACCGAATAACCCTCGAAGGCCAAGCTCCTGCGTATAAGTGAGGTAATCTTCTCATCATCATCGATGACCAATATAAGGCTAGCCATTAAGTCCCTCCTAATCGTTCATAACCTTATTCTACCACAATCTATTGCCTTCAAAAAAAGAGAAGCTGCTAACAGCTCCTCTAGTTTTGTCATCCCTAATCTAGTTTAAGGCTGCGCATTACGGTCTCCAATAATAGCTACAACTTCATACGTCTTGCCTTCTCGGAACACCTTGATCGTAGCTTTAGCCCCAACCTTCAGCTCTTTAATAATCGATACGACATCACTTGAATTATCTATCGATTTATCCAATACTTCAGTCACAATATCACCAGCACGTATGCCAGATTGGTGCGCAGGACTACCTACCTCTACCTGAGTTATTAGAGCACCCTTCGTGCCTGTGTAGCCTAATTGCTTCGAATATGTGTCATTGAGATCTTCCAAAGCAACACCGATATAAGGAGCCGGCTCTACTGGGATCGGTTTATTATTCTTTAGGTTATCCAATACTTCTGTAAATGTACCCGTCGGAATTGCAAATCCAATACCTTGTGCTTGAGCATTTACCGCTGTATTGATACCGATAACTTCACCGCTCAGATTTAATAGAGGACCACCGGAATTACCGGGATTAATTGATGCATCAGTTTGCAGTAAATGCTGGTACTCACGCGTACCATTCGCATCTGGAATTGTTATCGGACGTTCTTTAGCGCTTAGTACACCTACTGTAACAGTATGATCAAATCCATAAGGATTACCTATTGCTACAACCCAATCACCAACATTCAGTGAATTCGCATCACCAATTTTTAGTGCAGGAAACGGTTTGTCACCTTCAATCTTTAGAGCTGCTAAGTCAAGCTCATAGCTCTCACCAAGCTGCTTAGCTACGAAAGGCTCATCAAAGCCCTCTACATACACTTTGATCTCCGTCGCACCATCAATAACATGCTGGTTAGTCAATATATATCCAGAGTTATCGAAGATGAAACCCGAACCTACACCTGATTGTCTTAAAGTACCCTCATCATTCGAGGAGCTATCTCTTCCGTTATTCTGACCTGGGAAGAAATAATCGAATATATCATTCGTCCCTCTGCTCTGACTTACCTTGGAGTATGTCTCGATCTTTACTACAGCTTCCCTAGAATTTGCAACGATCTGAGAAATATTGTCCGGTCTTTCTATATCGAGTGCAGCCTTCTGTATACCATCGCCTGATGTTGAGGAATTATTATTACTTGGTGTGTTATTCTCGTTACTGAACACGGCTTGATCCGGTGTGAACCAATTCATCTGATCTGAAGTAAACATCAAGCTTCCTACAACAACCACTCCTGCCATAAAAGAAGCAAACATCCTAACCATAGGTGATTTGGTTCGTGTTGATTTACTAACTGGTGCCATCCTAGCTTGGCTGGGTGCTGGAGAATTCGCTGTGCTATTCGCCGTAATGTCCGTTCTTCCATCAAGCTCATTAGTAGCTAAGCTAGTAGCTGGCTCAGATACGGATTGGAATGGTCCATAACGGTAATAAGATGTTGAAGCTGATTTTTCTTCCGTGGTATGTGTTTGTTGTTCGTCATTCTTATGAGTGCCTTGTTCATCTCGCTCAAAGAAATCACGATATTTGTCATTGCCGTTATTGTTCTTATTATCTCCCACTGTTATCTCCTCCTATTAGAAATCACATGTTTGTGAATTACGAGAATATAATCCCCGCTTCTCATGACTCTATAATGCACACCGAACCTTAAAGCCACCTTAAATGGAGATGAAAAATTAATAAAAAGCCAAAAAAAGCCGGAATTCACCGACTTCTAGTTCTAATTCACTATTGTAGAAGCTGTTCAACCTGCTTTAATATACTGGAGCCCTTCTTAACCCATTCAGGGGCAATCTCTGCATCCTCATCGGTCGGCTTCTGAAATTGATCGACAAGCCCACCATAGGTATGAATTTCCGCAGTGCCGTCCACACCCTCTCGATAAAGATGCCTTAATACATATGGCTTGCTCATCTGAATTTGCGCTTCAATATCAGAAGCCTCTCCATCAAATTCTCCCTGAGCAATTACAAAAGGAATTCTTAGCCACACAGTCCGACGATCGTCCAAATATTTATCGAACGAGCCACCTTCGTAATCCCAATTACCTCCAAGTGTAAATTGCAGCTTATCTAGCTCGTTCTTCGTATGTATATAATCCAGAATATTACCCTCGATACTAGAATCCATAGATATCATAGGTCATTATCTCCCTTATATATAATAGTCAATCCTCATATATTGGATAGCCTATTCATAAGGATGGTCAAATTATGCCATTATATTCAATCCACCCAACCTTTTCTGTGGACGTAAATGGCAAGCTGTGTACGATCTTCAACTTCAAGCTTCATAAGAAGGTTGCTGACATGTGTTTTTACTGTTTTAATGCTAATAAACAGCTCTTCAGCAATATCCTTATTGGATTTACCCTCAGCAATCAGCATAAGCACTTCTCTCTCTCGCACTGTAAGTCCATCATCGTCCTTTGCAGCACTTTTTTGCCTTATTCCACGCGATAGAGCTTGAGATACTTCTGTGTTCATGACAGGCATTCCACGGAAAGCACCCTTTATCGCATACACAAGCTCTTCTGAGGAAACACTCTTGAGCACATAACTGACAGCGCCAGCTTGAATACCCTCCATCACCTTATCGTCCTCGAGAAAGCTTGTAAGAATTATAATCTTCAAGTCGGGATAACGAAGCATTGCCTCCCGAGTGGATGTTATCCCATCCATCACAGGCATCATTAAATCCATGAGAATAAGATCGGGAAAAGGTAAATTGCCAGTCTCTAGCTCATCAAGTAAGTCAAGTGCTTCTCTACCATTGGATGCTTCAGCGATAACCTCAATATCTTGTTCAAGTGATAAATAAGTACTTAAGCCCAATCGAACCATATCATGATCATCGACAAACATGACTTTCATTACAGTGGCCACTCGACATACCTTCTTCCTTATCAAATATCATCATTTTTCTTAAATCTAGGGATTTGCACCTTAATTCGAGTCCCGGAGCCTTCTTTACTGAATATCTCTATTTCTCCACCTAGCTTCTGGGCGCGTTCTCTCATGGTTGATAGACCATATGAGTTTGTATGCACCTTGCCCTTATAGAAGCCTTGTCCATCATCACTAATGTGAAGTACATATAGATGATCAAGCTCTTGCAGAGTGAGTTCAACATGCTTTGCATCCGCGTGCTTGACCACATTAGCCATTGCTTCTTGAACAATCATGAATAATTGATGCTCCAATGCATCAGAGATGCTTTCAGATAACCTGACATCAATCGTACCAAGAAGATGGTTATGCCTACAATAGTCCGGAAACCATATTTGGATTGCTTGCTCTAATGATCGACCTTCGAGTTCAACGGGCCTTAGTTGTGCGATCAAACCTCGCATCTGCTTCTGAGCATGAGATGATACCTGAGTGAGCTGCGCTATGACCTCCTTGGCCTTGGGCGGGTCCACATCAATGATTTTGGATAAGGTGGATGCGGACAAATGAAGTGCGAATAATTGCTGGCTGACCGTATCATGTAAGTCCCTTGCGAGTCGCTTCCGCTCTTCAAGCACTGCTGCTTCATTGGAGGAAACCTGAAGTCTAACGTTCTCCTCACCTAGTACCTGTAACAGCTGAATGCGTTTCTCAAGAGAAACAGCCATATCATTAAAATCATAATAGATTTTATCGAAAGTATCGTGGCCTGATAGAGGAATACGTGTTGTCAAATTCCCTCTGCTTAGCTGCAATATACTTAAATGAAGCAGATTGACCTTTCTTTGAAAGCGCACAGCAATATAATATCCGAGAATAAAACCTACAAGAAGTACGCTAAGTGCGAGAATAACCCATATGAACAATAATGAGGTTATCAATAGGGGTAAGTAATATAAACCAACAAGAATAACAACCAATGAGAGCTCCGAAACGACTAAGAAATAAACTAAGAGCTCCCACTTCATATTCTTCTTCACACGGAGAAGTAAGTTTGCCATTAATAACTACCCTACTCTCTGGACGGTAATGTCTCCAATGAACAAATTAATTTGCAGCCGTATTTTTTTGTCAGCTAATATAAACTCCTGTGTTTCTTGTCTAACAGAACGCATAAATCCATTCTCTCTTCTATTGAAAACTGTATTATCTCCTAAGAAAGAGCTTGAGGTGACGCTTACCTCTACCTCCATATCATTCGGAACGAATACCTTCACATCGCCAATGAAGGCGGATATGTTTAGCTTAGTCTCCCCTATTGGAATTTGAGCTTTAGTCAGATCGATAATCGTATCACCAATAAAATGCGAGATGTTCATTGGCTTTAGCTCCCAATAATCATGTCCCAAATACAAGTCCCCGAAAAAACCAGAGCGATTCACTGCTGAGTTATGATGTGTATGATCATAAGAATGGGTATGATGGAACTTTTCACTATACCTTTGACCGTTAGTCTGATCCGCTGAAGAAGTATATGCTGGATCATGGGTCGGCATTATAGGTTCTTCAACCGGAACAGGTGGCGCCTCATACGATACCGAGCTATGCTCGTAATTGTACTCGTACTTATTGTCGAAATTCTGATCTATCTTAGTAGGTCTTTCCTTTCTAAACATCATTCGTATCCCGAAGAGTATAATACAAGCTGGAATAAGCAGCTTGATTAATTCACTTATAGGCATATCAAGGAAATTTAAATTCCGAGCGAGAAAGCCAGCACCAAGAGCAATCACGAACAAATTCCAAATATATGAGCCACTAGACTCCTTACGCCCCCTTACTTGACCCAAGATCCCAGAAATTCCGAAGAAGATAAGAATTACTGGCCAATATGTTGCAGCAATTTCACCTGGATTGAGTGTGATGTATCCAAGTTGAGATCCTAGGAAGAGTGTTCCTATAAGTATAAGGATCATTCCGATGAAGATCCGTCTAATAACGTATGAGTTCATCCTACCATCCCTCCCGAATCTGCTAAGAAGTAATTACATACATAGTGTAGCCGATTTTCATCAGTGTTGGAAGCGACCATGGGTGGAAGCGATCTCAGTCTCTAGACGGATGGTTATGAGTAATGTAATATTCCTTAACATACCTCGTTGACATATTAGCTAACATCGACCTATAATGATGATCGAAGAGAGCACTAATTGTCAATGAATGGAGAGAATTTCTATGGAATTAGATCAAATTATTAGTGGACTCGATACAATATGGGTTGTGCTAACTGCAGCGATGATATTGCTGATGGAAGGCGGATTTGCACTTTTGGAAGCTGGGTTTGTTAGACAGAAGAATGCAATCAGTATCATAATGAAGGTGTTCGTGGATATCGCATTCGGTGCGCTCGCATTTTATTTTGTAGGATTTGCACTTATGTATGGTAAGGATGCTTTTGGATTAATAGGTACATCTGGTTTCTTAATGGGCGGTAATCTAACCCATATCGATTTAACAATCTCTCACGATACATATTGGTTTTTCCAATGCGCATTCGTAATTGCAGTTATCTCTATTGTTTCAGGAGCAGTCGCAGAACGGATTAACTTCCGCGCTTATATTCTATATACAATCGCGATGACTGCACTGATCTATCCGATAGCTGGACATTGGATATGGAGTGCAGGGGGATGGCTAGGCTCTCTAGGTATGATTGATTTCGCAGGCTCAGCTGTCATCCATGGACTAGGAGGCTTCTCAGCGCTTGCAGCAGCAATGTTCATTGGACCTAGAATTGGTAAATTTGCCTCTGATGGAACAGCTAATATAGTTCCTCCCTCTAATCTACCCTTAGCCTCTGTAGGTGCATTCATCTTATGGTTTGGTTGGTTCGGATTTAATGCAGGTAGTACACTTAGTGCTACGAACATTTCGATCGGTCATATTGCCGTTACAACAATGCTATCTGCAGCAGCAGGCGGTGCTTCATGTATCCTATTCACGATGCTCCGTTATCGCAAGGCAGACCCACCTATGGTTATTAATGGATCTTTAGCAGGACTTGTAGGTATTACAGCAGGCTGTGCTTTCGTAAGTGACTGGGTTGCCATCATCATTGGTGCCATATGCGGAATCGCTATGGTATTCGCTACAGAGATATTAGAGAAAAAACGGATAGATGATCCTGTAGGAGCTTTTGCTGTTCATGGTGTTAGTGGTAGCATTGGTACAATAGCAGTCGGATTACTTGCTGTTCCTGAGCTGTCAGGCTCAGTTGGACAAGGCTATTATGGATTATTCTATGGTGGCGGTTGGAACCTATTAGGGGTTCAGTTATTAGGACTAGTTATTGTATGTACATGGGGATTTGCATTAACTTGGTTAGCTCTTACACTCATTAAATATATCGTTCCTGTTCGAGTCTCCCGAGATGAGGAGCTCATCGGCTTAGATGTTGGGATACATGGAGTACCTGCATATAGTCAAGAGCATGACTTTATTAATCTACAGAAGCTTAAAGGTAACGCAGAATCACAACAATGAACAATAAGAAAACCCGTAACCTTTTGCAATATGGCAATGGTTACGGGTTTTCTATTAATCCTCGATCATGTATGTTGGTATATGAAATGATTCATCTGAAGATGATTGCTCCATTATCATCCTTGCAGCTTGAATCTCATCCCTTAGCTGCCTTATCTGTTCCTTCGGTTTTTTTACATAATGAATATATTCGACTGCTAAATGATGATCGGGCTTCTTACCACTGAACAATCGACGGAAGTTTGACATGGACTGAATCGCTTGCTCCTCTTTCATTCTTCGCTTCTCATAACGTTCAATAACCTGATCAATCTCTAAGATCAGTTGTTCACGCTTAGCAATGTAAGTTTCCAAGAATGGATACACCTCCGCTGCCTTACGCGAATTGATCAACGGTTGCTTCTCAACAAGTTTAGCGTTCTCCAAAGAACATTCTCCTACTCGTAAATGTTATATTATATGACATATCATCAGTTTACATCATTTCCTCCCATTTGGCTATATTACTTTTGTGCTGATCTCGTCTTCGATTATACTAATGCACAAGTAACAGTTTAATGCGCAACATTATATTTACTACTATGTAAAGTTATATAACGCAATTACATTGTCGAAATGAAAAGAGGTATGTCAAATAATTGCGACATACCTCTTTTTTTATTATTAAGACCTTAATTATTTATTAGCTTGTTCATTCGCATTGACAGCTCCAGCTGCATTCTTAGCATTCACATTCCTGTTCCCTGCTTCTTCAGCCATCTCTGCATTAAATCGATCTGCCTTGGGTTTAGCAGCATTCTTATTCTTGGCCATTACTTTCACCTCCCCAACATCGAATAATACGTATTATTTGATTATGAAGGGGCAAATATACGATGTACAAATAAGGGAGACTAAGAACCGTAGGCTGATGCTCCAAATTCATTAATCAGATGTTCTTTCAATCGGGTTTTGGCTCTATGTATTCTCGCTTTCACGGTTCCAACCGGCATTTCCATAATCTCGGCAATCTGTTGGTCCCTCCAACCATAATAAAACTTACAAATCATCATCTTGCGTGTATCTTCCTCTAAGATGGAAAGGCTCTCGTAAATCAGTTGCTTCAGTATCTTTTCTTCCATATATAAACCGACATTGATGTCATCAATACTCATATGTTCATCGTACATTGAAACAACTTGGACAGACCGTTTCTTCAGAGCATTCATCGCCGTATTGGCTACTATGACCTTAGACCATTGAATGAGCTTCTTCGGATCTTTAAGTGTCTCTAACTTCACAAGAATCTTCACCCATGATTCCTGTACAATATCAAGTGCGTCAGAACGATTCTTCACCTTGGCATATGCTACCATGAACATATGCTTATAGAGATGCTCAAGTAGTTCATCCTGGTCATCATCGCTAAATTGTTCAACTTCCATGAAGTGCTTCCATTCCATAGTTCCTCTTCCTTCATAGATACAGAAATGAAGTAAACGTTATCCACACATATTGAAAGCTGGTATTTAGTACCAATGCCAATTATTTTAGCATATATTTTTCTCAAAAAAAAGAAGTTGACGCCAAAAAAGTAATGAGCGCCAACTTTTACTAGTTTTTATAATTTACCATTTATGTCCTTTAGAATCATCTGAATAGTTGCTTCAATATCGTGAGTACCTATGTCTCCTTCTCCCCGCTTACGTATCGACAAAGTCCCCGAGCTTCGCTCGTTCTCACCAATAACTAGCATATAAGGGATTCTCTCAAGCTGAGCTTCGCGAATCTTGTAGCCAAGCTTCTCATTACGTTGATCTGCTTCAACTCGTATGCCCGCTGCTAACAGCTTCTCTGTAACTTCCGTTACATAACCCTCGAATGCAACAGATACAGGAATGACCTTTGCCTGTATGGGTGAAAGCCACGCTGGGAATGCTCCTGCATAATGCTCAGTTAGAATCCCGATAAACCGATCAATGGAACCATATACTGCGCGATGAATGACTACAGGCCGATGCTTCTGGTTATCCTCACCCACATAGTTTAAATCAAACTTCTCCGGCATCTGGAAATCGAGTTGAATCGTACCACATTGCCAGCTTCTCTTCAGAGCATCAAGAATATGAAAATCAATCTTAGGTCCGTAGAATGCTCCGTCACCTTCATTCAATCGATATGCTATTCCTTTCGCATCTAATACATTCTTGAGCGCTGTCTCAGCTTGATCCCATAAGGTAGGGTCGCCCATCGAATCCTCAGGTCTTGTTGAAAGCTCAACTCGGTAACTAAAGCCAAATACTTGATATATCAAGTCAATCAGTGAGATAACTTTGCTAATCTCCTCTTCAATTTGTGAAGGTAATACGAATAGATGTGCATCGTCTTGGCAGAAGGTTCTGACCCTCATCATTCCATTGAGCGCACCAGAAAATTCATGGCGATGTACTTGACCAAATTCTGCTATACGAATAGGCAATTCTCGATATGAGTGAAGATCATTCTTATAAATTAGCATATGACCTGGGCAATTCATTGGCTTAAGTGCAAATTTATTGTCATCTACTTCTGTAAAGTACATGTTCTCATGATAATGCTCCCAATGCCCAGATTGCTCCCAAAGTCTTTGGTTCATAATAAATGGTGTGCGTACCTCTTTGTACTCACGCTCAATTTGTAATCTTCGCGCAAATTGCTCTAATTCATTTCGAAGTGTAGTACCATTCGGCAAGTAAAAGGGCATTCCTGGTGCTTCATCAGAGAACATGAAAAGCTTGAGCTCCTTGCCTAATTTTCGGTGATCACGCTTCTTAGCTTCCTCCAAAAAATGTAAATGCTCATCCAGTTGAGCCTTCTTCGGAAACGCGGTTCCATAAATGCGCTGCAGCATCTTGTTATCCGAATTCCCACGCCAATATGCTCCGGCTACACTTAATAATTTATAAGCTTTAATCCTACCAGTTGATGGCAAGTGAGGTCCTCGACATAAGTCGAAAAATTCACCTTGGTCATAAATAGTTAGCTCCACGCCCTCAGGAAGATCATTTATGAGCTCTAGCTTTAATGGATCTTCCAACTCCCCAAAAATCCTTAAAGCCTCCTCACGGCTAACCACACGACGAGAAATCGGTAAATTCTCTTGTACAATTCGTTCCATTTCTTTCTCGATTTTTACAAGATCCTCTGGTGTAAGTGGGTTGGCAATATCGATGTCGTAATAAAAACCGTCTTCAATGACAGGCCCTATTCCGAGCTTGACTTCCTTATTTCCATATATTCGTTTAATCGCTTGTGCCATTAAATGTGCTGTACTATGACGATAAACCTCGAGCCCATCCTTACTGTCTAAGGTTACAATCTCTACTTCAGCGTTCTCTTCGATAGGCAGATATATATCTACTACCTTTCCATTCAACTTGCCAGCAATGGCATTCTTTCTTAGACCTGTGCTGATTGACTCGGCTATTCCCTCGATTGTAATTCCTGAGTTATACTCTCGTACAGCACCATCAGGCAATGTAATTTTAATGCTCATCTCGTACCCTCTCCTTAGCTTGTTGTAATTTGACACAATAAAAACACACTAATCCCTCGATAGGGACGAGTGTGTAGCTCGTGGTTCCACCCTGATTCAATTCGCTGCTAAGGGATACATACAACCTAGTTAGCGAATCCTCATTCATATCTATAACGGGATATCCCGGCAATGTGAACGTTCATAGAGCATTGAACAACACACTACGGCTACAAAGCGGTAAATAACCACTGAATCAGGAGGGAATTTCAGCCTGGGTCCCTCTCTCTGCGCTGCTCAAAATATGGTTATTGTTGTCTTTGATCGTTGCTTTTAAAAAAATCTAAATAATTGATTACAATGTATTATAAATAGGATTATCATTCTGGTCAAGTTAATCGCTCAGCTTTCCATTCACCCAAACTTTTTTTGCATAATTGACAGCACGTACAAATCGAAGTTCTACCTTCAAATATCTGTTGGATGGTTTTGATGGATTGTGTCATCGGGTCACGTGTATGAATATGAATTTGCTTTGGCGATGCAGAAATCAATGCACTAACGACCATGTCCTCGTAATTTAACTCGCGATCAACCGTCTCAAATATAACGTCCCTAGATTCACTTAAATCCAACTGCTGAAGGTCTCCATCTAATAGTTGAAACTTATTATTCCCACGATGGATAAGATGTACCTCAGGGATTTTTGTATCTTGGAAGTAAACAAAATACTTCAACAAGGCTATGAATTCCTGGTACTGTTCATTTAACAGAAATTCATTGAGTGCGTCGTCAACAATATCCTGCAAATCACTTACATACTTTTTCAAACGGAAGAGCATGAATACTTCAACATCTAATCGTGAATTTGATTTGAAATACGTAAACAATTGATCTCGAATCAACATTCGGCGATCATGTCTATTCATACCATCAGTTGAATCTACGCTTGCATCGAGGTCATTCGATAATTCCTTGCAATATTGGATAATATCGCCAATCTCATTCTCTCCATAAGCTTGTCGCTTCATCAATATCCTTCTAATCATCAGAGATTCCATATGATTAACTATGAATCTGGATATAACCTCGGCTACCTCCATAGTCCATGACTTTTCATCCTTATTATTCTGAGTAGCTTTCTGTAACCTAAGCTCAATTAAATATCGATGGCCACGTTTAATTTCTATACAATCGTTTTTTAGACCCGATTCTTTTATATGATTAATTAAGGTATCTTCGGAATCACTCGCAACGGTAACAATTAATTGTTCCATATGACATGCTCCCTTCTTATTCCTATTCAGTATATGGTCAGAGACTGCTTCATATACGAAGAAACGAATGGAACAAAAAAAATCCGGTATTGATTTACCGGATTTTAGCATATAAAAGCTTGCTTAACTGGAGGAAGTGTCTGAATCAGATTGATCTCGCAAATATGATTCAGTCATCCGATCGCGCTCTCTTCCCTTGTCCTTTAACCGCTCAATTGCAGGTAAAATAAGGATGTCAATCTCTCGTTGTACGAAATAGGCTAGATCGTGACGCTTCTGCGTTTCTAGATAGTGACCTACATCGATCAAATCGTTATATCGGCTTAATTCTTCCTTCGTGAGTAAGCCTCGAACCTGAACACTACAATGCCTCATAGAGAAGTCACCGCCTTTATAAACGCCCTTTCTTCAGAACAAGTGGAATACCGCCAATTGTATATAAATAACGCAAATCAATCATCTTCTTCATGAATACTGCAACCTGCCCTTTAATTTTATAAGAGCCTACTACACCAATGGCATCTTTCTTACCTAAGGAAGCGACAGTACCTTTAATCGTCGGGACGAATGGCTTAAGCTTCTCTCCACGAATTGCTGCAACTAAATTGTATGCAACTGCCTCTCCCTCTTGAATTGCAATTTGAGCAGTTGGCGGATATGGATTTCCAGCATCATTCAAGAAAATCGAACAATCTCCAACAACATATACATTATCCCTCTCCATCGAACGCAGATGAGGATCTACTTCGACACGACCACGCTTAGCTTCAAATCCGGCATCTTCAACCAAGTGGTTCCCACGGATGCCTCCAGTCCAAACAATTGTCGCTGCTTTGATCTCCTCATTCTCTGTTATTACACTATTTGGTGTACATTCCTTAATGGGGGACGCTAACTTAAAGATGACACCCTTACTCTCTAACTGTTTTAACGCGTATTCAACTAATTCCTGATCGAAGCCCGGTAATATGGTTGGTGCTGCCTCGATACTGTAAATCTTGATTAACGAAGGATCTATATCGAATTGCTTGGCAAGGTTAGGTAAACGGTCAGCCAATTCTCCTACAAACTCAATACCTGTGAAATTTGCTCCTCCTACTACAAAGGAAAGGTAATCCAGACGATGAGGATCTTGCTTGAACTTAGCGAATTGGTACTCGATATGCTCTTTAATCAGATTAACTGTATTCAAGCTACGGATATTCATGGCATACTCCTGCAGTCCTGGGATACCGAAAGTTTCAGGCTCCCCGCCCAAACCCATAACTAGATAATCATAAGACAATGTACCATCAGAAAGAATGACCTTCTGCTCCTGTGGTTTGATTTGCAGAACAGTCGATTTAACGAAATCAATCTTAAACTCATCAATCAATGATAATATGTTTATTCTTGAATTTTTGGGTTTATCTGTACCTGCGGCCGGCATATGAAGATGAGTGGTAATATAATGATAATCATGACGATTAACAAGTGTTACATCCGCTTCATTATAATTCAATTCCTTCTGTAATCTAATAGCTGTAACTATTCCTCCATACCCTGCACCCAGGATAACAATTCTTGGTATTCTACTCATGACTTTATTTCCTCCCGAAATCTTTCTCTTTATCTGTAGATAGCCACATTACATGTCTTGTGAAAAATTACACAAACACATTCGAATCGATGAAAATTGACGCAAACAGTGATATTTAGATCATATAATTTCCATGTCCAAATATCAAGCCTTATTTTGTCTCGCTTATGATCTTTGTCACATAATTTGATCATATTAAACAAAAAGTAATTACAATCTGTTGAATATCTTGTATAAATCATTCTAAATGCCATTGCATTGTTTACTCTACGTGTATATTTATATTATAATACAAATTGTTGCCAAAATAGGATCTAAGGAGTGTCGGTTGTGTCGCAAACAGAAATTAATCAAGAGATATCTGATATTATTGTCATTGGCGGAGGTCCTTCTGGCCTATTCACAGCCTTCTATGCAGGTATGAGACAAGCAACTTGTAAGGTGATTGAGAGCATGCCTCAGCTCGGTGGACAGCTATCAGCTCTCTATCCCGAAAAGTATATATATGATGTAGCTGGATTCCCACAAGTTAGAGCTCAGGAATTAGTCGATAATTTAGTATCCCAAATGAATCATTTTCCTATCACGATTTGTTTGGAGCAAAAGGTTCTACAGGTAATCAAGCATGAGGAACGTAATTTTGAAATCGTTACGGATCAGGGCTCACATTTCTGTAAAGCAGTTATTGTTACCGCTGGAGTCGGCGCCTTCGAACCAAGGAGACTGGATATAGCTGGTGCTGCTGCTTATGAGAAGAAGAACCTTCATTACTTTGTAAATGATTTGAATTCATTCCAAGGCCAGAAGGTGCTAATTAGCGGTGGTGGAGACTCAGCTGTAGACTGGGCGCTTATGTTAGAACCGATAGCCAAGGAAGTTACGCTCGTTCATCGCAGAGACAAATTCCGAGCACATGAGCATAGTGTTGAATTATTAATGAATTCCAAAGTGAAAGTAGTTACTCCTAAAGAAATTACTCACCTCCATGGATCTGACAGAATAGAACGCGCCACTATTGCTGATTGCAAAAGCGGCGAAACTTACGATATGGATGTAGATGCGGTTGTTATCAACTTCGGATTTATATCGTCCCTTGGTCCTATTGCGGAGTGGGGCTTTGATATTGAGGGAGGATCTATTCTTGTTGATTCAAGAATGGAAACATCAATTCCAGGCATATTCGGCGCAGGAGACATCACAACCTATCCAGGGAAATTGAAATTAATTGCAGTTGGCTTTGGAGAGGCACCTACCGCTGTTAACAATGCCAAGGTCTACATTGATCCAGCAGCCAAGCTATCACCAGGGCACAGTAGTAGTATGAAATTCTAAATTTAGATGCTGAGACATTAAGCAAAAGGCTTTCCCCTAGGGGAAAGCCT
>DFXU01000049.1 GCA_002383285.1 Caryophanales bacterium UBA4100 | reverse complement strand
ATGGTGAATGGTTTGCTCTTTCCTCACCAAGGAGAAGTAAAAGTAGGTTCATACCGTATCATTCGCAAGCAAAAAGACTTGCATTTTTTACGGACTGATGTCGGGTATGTATTTCAATACCCGGAACATCAGGTGGTTGGAGAGAACGTATTTGAAGATATCAGTTACGGATTGCAACGTTGTCATCATGAAGAAAAACATCTGTCTTCCCTCGTTAGACGGATGATGGAATTTGTCGGGTTATCTTATGAAGAAATAAAAAATCGTTCGCCTTTTCGGTTAAGCCGGGGTCAAATGCGGCGAGTTGCGCTGGCGGGAGCATTAATCACAAATCCCAAAATTTTAATATTGGATGAACCCACAGTCGCGCTTGACCCGAAAGGGCGAATCGATCTGCTTTCATTGATAAAACGGCTTCATGAACAAGAACGCATAACTATTATTTATATTACTCATCGCTTGGAGGAAGCGCTTGAATACGCAGAGCGCATTGTAGTGTTAGAACATGGAAAGGTGTCCGCAGATATGAAGCCTTGTGAAGTGCTAGCAAGGTTACAGGATTTATACCGTGTCGGTATTGTCATGACGCCGCAGCTTTACTTTATGCGAGAAGCGAATAAAATATTGCCAATTAGAATTCCTGGCCATCTCATGAAAGAACAGCAATTGATAGACCATATCATTCATTTGTTCCATAAATCCTGGGGGGAATAAGCAGATTGTTTGAATACTTACTTATTGGACGATATATTCATAAGCAAAGTTTTGTTCACCGACTAGATCCCCGCACAAAAATTATCGGGATATGTTTATATATTCTTTTGATTTTTATGACAAATTCGATTTCCATCTTGATTGTGCAATCAGCTGTATTACTAGTGCTGTTCGGTATTGCGCGCCTTTCCTTTCTTTTTTTATGGCAGGGGCTAAAAGGGGTGTTTCCGCTCATCACTTTTGTTGGATTGATATCATTGGTGAGCTATCAAGAAGGCTATCTGATTTGGTCCGTAGGACCAATTGATATTTACAGTGAAGGTATTCAGTTAGCTATTTTGCTTCCAGCCAGATTCAGTTTACTGATTTTTTCCACCTCTCTACTGACCCTTACCACTTCCTCCACGGAATTGGCGTTTGGTTTTGCAAGGGTTCTTCGCCCGCTGCAATGTTTAGGCTTTCCAAGTGAACAATTCTCTTTTATGCTTACCATCTCCATTCGTTTTATCCCTACATTTTTGGAAGAACTCGATATCATCGTCAAAGCGCAAACAGCTAGAGGATCCAGTTTTAATCAAGGGAATATGGCAAATCGGATGAAATCATTCGTTTCCTTGATCGTGCTATCCATGTTATTTACACTTCGCCGTGCGGAACAATTGGCCCTTGCCTTAGAATCACGTTGCTATCGAGGAGGAGTAGAAAGGAACTGGCGTATGACGTATCAAATGGGTTGGCGTGATGGAATCGCAGCCATCGTAATCTTGTTCCTGATCATAATTACGATCATTTATGAATTGCAAAAAGTCATTTAGGAAGTGATGAGATGAGTAAATGGTTCATGTTTTGGTTTCATTCAGTGAATAAGGACGCCTTTAACCTCCACCAATATTTTCATCGTACATCCTCTAAGACAAAAGAAATGACCTTTACCGCTTTCTTAGGTGCACTGGCGGCCATTTTTCAGTCGGCAGGCGGGTTTATGCCTGGAGTTGGCTACCTTTTTAGCCCTATTGCCACGATGCCTATTGTATTAGGTACAATCTACTCCATCCATTCCGGGTTGCTGGCCTATTTGTTAAGCATTGTATTGTTGATGATCATTCAACCAAGTGAAATTATTATATTTCCCTTTACAACAGGATTATTAGGACTCGGCATCGGGGTCGGATTCGTTTACCTAAAAAAACGGATATCCATACTTGCTCTGTCTTCTTTCCTTTTGTTTGCAGGTATAGCTATTCTGTTATATGGGTTTCGATTCCCTCTATTTGGACCGTCGATCGAGTCGACTCTTACCATCATTAATATCGCTTATATATTTCTCTTTTCCTTTTTCTATTGCTGGTTATGGGTTGAGATCAGCCTTATTTGTTTTAAGAAATTGAGAATTATGCTGGATGTCTAATCATATTTTTATAGAAGAATACAATAAGAATGGGGTGTAAAGCTTGTTGAAAAAAGTTAAAGTTAGTTTGCGGCCCATTGTTAGTAAGATAAATTTACCCACTGTTATGAAAACAACTATACTTCCGGGTGACTCAATCGAAAGATTATTTATTGCAACCCAGGTTGGAGAGATCTTTTACATTGGAAACGGAATTATAAGTACTTTTTTAGATATTCGCCCGCGAATCATAAAACTTGGTGTTTCTGGTGGTGGATATGATGAACGGGGATTGTTAGGGCTGGCGTTTCATCCCGAATTTTGTAATAACGGTCTGTTTTATCTTCATTATTCAGTAGCAGGAACACAAGGTCCAGGTGCTCTTACTGATTCAGAAGCTGCAAGACAAGGTCATCCTGAATTTTTTAAGCCTAACCCGTGTGACCCCGGAACCTTAAACCTAAAGTGGATTAATAGAGAAATTCAATATGATCATATTGATACAGTTGAAGAATGGATTTTAAAATCGAATGGTCAACCTCAAAAACGGCGAACATTACTTAACTTACGAAGACCATTTTTTAATCATAATGGTGTCAATAGCTTAAACTTTTCACCTGAAACAGGAAAACTTGTTTTAACAACCGGAGATGGTGGATCAGGCTATGATCCATTTAATTTAAGCCAGGATGATATGGAAATCGCCGGTAAAATAATTGAAATTGATGTAGCTAATAATTCATTTAACTATAATCCACCCGTAGTCACGCGTTTTAATGAACTTCCTGCAAATATTCAGGAAAAGCTAACGGTAATTGCAAAAGGGGTACGCAATATACCTGGTATTTCATATCAAAGGTATAATCATGAGTATATCAAATATGTAGGAAATGTTGGACAGGATCTTGTAGAGTCGATTTTTTCATTCGTTTATTATAAACCAATACCGGTTACTCAGCTTATTCAAGCCTATTTAATGAATTCTGAACCTGACCAAGAAGGATTTATAAACTTTGGCTGGCGAGGATGGGAAGGTGCTTTTCCTGCTTCGATTATTAGCGCTTGCTCTTCAAATCCAGCTCTGGATGAGAAAACAATTGCTTATTACAATGATGCAGTAAAAACTTCAATTCGGCGTCTTCTGCCTCTAACCAGTTATTTTCATAAAGATCCCCGTCCGGATAAGTTTGGAGGCACTGCACTTACAGGAGTCCAATCCTATATGGGGAATGGACTCCCCGATTTAAAGGGAAACGTTGTGTTTACGGATTTTGCCCGAAATGAAGGTTCTGGGCCTCCGGTTAGAGGGGTTTTAGCTTATACCAGGGTAAGAACAGATTGTAAACTAAATGATTTTAGTGTTATTGAAACCAATTATAATTTTGGGTCCCAATCTGCCTTTTATACTAGTTTGGGAACGAATCTTGATCAAACCAGACTATATTTAGGGGTATATGGCTCTATGAATGTGACTGATTTTAACCAAGGTAGTATTTTTGAAATTGTTCCATGATTCATAACTATAAAAATCAGATAACATAATGCATAGAAAGAAAGTCACCCCTTCGGCCTAATGAATTGATCAGCTGGCATTAAGGTGAGATCCCCACCAATGGAACCGGGAACTTCAAGAAGCTGCAGACCGTATAACTAAAAAAATCATCATCCGACGAGCTGCCAAATCTATGCCTTAGTTCGTTTCGATTTCTATCTACCTCTTGTCTAATATTGTTTATATCAATCAATAAATCCTGGGCATTTTCTATATTATCTATATTTATTTTACTAAGGTATGTATTGGTGGAGGCGAGGCTCCACTGCTCAAAACCCTGTCAGTTTCAAACAGATAACAATTGTATAGTAGTATTCCTGTATTAACTTATGACATTAACAGCTAGACGGAGTTTCTCACTGCCTCTAAGCCTAACGCCAATGCTCCGCACAAGCCGGCATTATCACCTAAACCTGGTGGTACGATATATGAATCCATTTGGTTCAATATCGCATCGGTATTAACATATCCGTTAAGTTGCTTCCTTACTTCGTCTCGGATTATAGGGAACAAGTGATTCTGGTGCATGACTCCACCGCCTAATATTATCTTCTTAGGCGAAAGCATCAGAATTGTGCAGCTTATTGACTGACCGAGGTAATATGATTCTATTTCCCATGCAGGGTGGTCAACAGGAATCTCATTCCCTCTCATATTCCAACGCTTCTCAATTGCCGGCCCAGCTGCCATACCTTCCAAACAATCCCCGTGATAAGGACAAGTTCCTTTAAACGAATCATTAGGGTGACGTCTTGTCATCACATGACCACCTTCTGGATGAACTAGCCCATGAATAAGCATTCCTTCAGCGTAAACACCTACCCCAATTCCGGTGCCCACAGTATAATAGACGCAACTGTCCAGACCTTTAGCCGCGCCCCATGTCGCTTCCCCGAATGCGGCTGCATTAACATCCGTATCCCAACCAAAGGGAATCTCCAACGCACCCTTCAATGAACCGAGAAAATTAAAATTAGACCATCCTGGCTTTGGTGTTGTCGTCACAAATCCATATCTTGGACTCATGCGATCGATATCGATAGGACCGAATGTTCCGATTCCAATAGCCTCCACTTGTACTTTACGGAAATATGCTATAACGTTCCCTAGAGTCTTCTCCGGGCTTTCCGTCGGAAAGCTTACCCGATCCAGTATCGTACCCTCTTCATTTCCAATACCGCAAATAAATTTTGTTCCTCCTGCCTCAATAGCACCAATTCGCATATATGTGATTCCTCCCGAGTTATACTATGATACTACGATACAGTGATGGAAATCATTCAACTCAGCAAACTTAGAAAATTTAACTGCACCTGCTTTGCTCGAATCGGCGATCAGAAACACCTCTTTCGCACATTCGATCATCCTCCGTTTTGTATCGGCTTCCATCATAGCACCATCTTTTAATCTAAATGATATTTATGTCGTTAAAGTTTTTTGATATTATTGCTTGATTAAACGATCATTATCTTGCACTATAGTATTAGACTTGGTTTTTAGGATCCGCACGATTTTATAATCAAGTCCATAACAAAGGGTGTGTAAATGGGTTGCTTACCACTGCCGTGGATTAAGCTCGTTTCACACTCTTTCTCTTTTCATTTTTAGAGCATCACCTCCCACAAAAGCATTGATTACCATTGATAACGCTTTCTATTTATGGAATCAAGCGCTGTTATTTTAGTCAATAGCCTCGCAAGAAGAACTAAGTCTCAAGAAGATAAACATCGTGGATAAGACAAGGCAGTCTATACTACAGACCGCCTCCATCTTATAAATAACGCCTTATTGACTTGTATTAGCTTTTAGATCTCCGTATAAATGGATTTAAGCGGGTAGACCTTCATTGAACGAATTAGTACTTCTCCACCTATAGCAAACAGCTTCAAGCTATTGCTGCTCGGATTTGGAAAGATAAGGTCTGTCATTACCAAAGCCCCATTATCTGCAAAAACTTCTACCGATGAATGGTCCACAAAGATAGAAAATTTAATTCGGTTGTTCTCAGGGTGGAGCATCGCAGCATGCTTACAGGCAAATTGCTCGTGGAAGCCCACTTCGCCTGATCTCGTTCGGTCAATAAATAAGTGTTGTTCATCTACATTATATCCAATTATGGTTTTCTCTTGCTCAGACGCTCTCACGATAATGCCAAACTCCATTGCGTTACAGAGCTCAAACTCCACTTCGATTTCTAAGCTAACACCTTGGAGAACCTCAATCTCTCCAGAATCTACACTCATATTTCCAATATCTATTTGGTCTTGACGAAGAGTCTTTGCTTCAATAACTGGCACTTGGATGAGCCTTATTCCAGCTTCTCTCGTCTGGAGCGTCAATTCGCGGGGCAACGTCATAGCGCTTCTCCATGTCACTGTTGGGGTAAAATTCGCATATTTCCAATTGCTCATCCAGCCAATAAGAATTCGTCTTCCATCGCTTTCTGGAATATCGGACCAAGTTACCCCCGCGTAATTATCTCTACCATAATCGAACCAGAGCACCGTTTCCTTCGAATGATCGCTAATAAATTCAATACCATTAAATTCACCAATGAAATATTGAGTTCTTGACCCTTCTGGAAACTCAGGATTATCACCAATACTGACGATGAGCACCCACTTCGTATTCTTACCTCCATCAATTGTTAATTCAATTAAATCAGGACACTCCCAAACCCCGTCATGTGAACCAAACTCCGTCCCGAATTCGCTAGCAAATTCCCAATCCTTCAAGTTAAGTGAGGTGTATAAACGCACATGGTCCCCTACTGCTATTACCATAACCCATCTATTAGATTGATCATGCCAGAATACTTTGGGATCACGAAAATCCGTTAATTGGACATCTGATAATACTGGATTTCCCTCATACATCGACCAAGTTCTTCCCTTATCAGCACTGTATGCCAAACTCTGTCGTTGTCTTGTCTGATTGCTCTCAACATACAAATCCTCTTGTGTCAGGATGGCGACAAGCCCTGCTCCTCCAGAGAAAAACCCACTGGTATCGTTCCAATCCACAACAGCGCTTCCGGAGAACATCCTTCCATTGTGGTCAGGCTTCAACGCAACGGGGTAATGCTCCCAATGGATAAGATCAAGACTTACAGCATGACCCCAGTGCATAGGTCCCCAAATTGAACTGTCTGGATGATGCTGATAGAAGAGGTGATACTCTCCTTCAAAAAAAACTAAACCATTCGGATCATTCAACCAATTTTTTGCTGGTGTGAAGTGGAATTGCGGGCGAAACTTCTCCTGATAGCCAATTGTCATTGTCCCATCACCTCTTTAGATTCAAAATATTATTTTGTTATTTCTATTCCACTTTCAAATGCTGGCTTTATGGACCATATCTCAAGCGAATTGATTTTTAACGAACCATTAGACAAAAGCCGCAAGCCCGTCGCATCTAATCGAGAAGGATATGTCCGAGTGGTCAAACTCTTCAACCCATTAGCGTAAACTTCAATCAGAGATCGATCAATGAATATGCGTAATTTCAACGATTCACCCCTTAGACCAACTACCCCACCCTGCACCCCATCCGGACGCTCATCTGGGTCCAAGGATGATTTATTCCTGTTTACGCTGAGTACATCTTCCGTAATGTTGTAGAGCAACGTAGTTTCCTCTTCCCCACTAGGTGAGCGTCGCAATGCTATACCATATTGTGTTGCCGTAATTGGTTCGAATTCGATTACAACCTCCAGCATATCCCCATTTACAAGTTTTAGTTGTTCGTTGGCTTCTTCTATATCCACATTGAAGATCGATAAGAGTTGCTCATTTCTTAACGTCTCAATTTCTTCTATTGGCTCTACATTCAAACGGCCATCTTCTCTGAGAGACAAGGAAACTGGAAGTCCTCCACAATGCGCCCATCCACAATCGTAATCGATTTCTGGGGTCCGCTCTCCCTGAGCAATGGTAAATATAATGGTTCTTCCCGTTTTTGGATCTACGAATCCGCTTGGTCCTGTAAAATGGAAATTGCCTACATCGATTAAAAGTGGCTCTTCATCATCCGGTGTGAAACGGAAACTGTTCTGATCAAATGTACCGATCCAATACATAACCTCTACCTTAGCTCCTGGCCCCCAAGGGCTAATTAAGAAAATATATTTCTCCGAATCTATCCCATTGCTCCGAAGAGGTAGTAGAACCGGAAGCTCCCAAGCAGTACCCAACTCTGGATACTTCACATAATCACTCATATAAAGTGGGCCCTCGTACTGCCATTGTAGACAATCAACAGATGAATATGTGGCTGCCGTGCCGCCTTTTCCTTCAATACCTGTTCCAACCAGCATGAACCATTTGCCTTTCTCTTGCCAAACAAATGGATCGCGAAATTCTCCTAGCAATCCATCTTCTTTTTTCAGAGTAACAATTGGAGCGGGTTGTTTGGTCCAGCATTCCAATTCGTTATCACCATCGTACGGAAAAGTGCTTCTTGCAATACCGACGGCTTGATTCGGAGACCAGTTATTATTCCCCGCGGTAAAGAATAATGCAGGATACCCGTTTTCATCCAGGCAAGCACTCCCTGACCAGACCCCTTCTGGATCAAGATGCCGATCTGGATAAAGTGCTGGCGGAAGATCTCGCCAATGAACTAAATCTTCACTAACCCAGTGTCCCCAGTGAATCAAGTGCCAAAAAGGACCATTTGGATTTTTCTGATAGAAGAGATGGTACAAACCATTAAAAAATATGGGACCATGAGGTTCATTCATCCAATGTCCTCTTGGACTTAGATGATATTGCGGACGATGCCGATCGTTCGCGAATAATGTCCTCGGAAGCATTTTGTCCTCCCTTAGAATATCGGGCACCTTTCCACCAAGGGTCTGGAGATTAGCACTATAAACCATAGCAATTTCTTCGCTGTTCAAGGCTTTATCATAAATGACGAGTTCATCCATTAAACCGCCATAATTATTCATTGTAAATGACTCCGCGAGAATAACCCCTTGATTGTTACGTCCTACCAATAGATCCGCAGTACACGGTGAAATTCCGTCTGAACCAGCAATTATTTGTGATGTGATTTCTTCTCCATTCAAATAAAGCTTAGCTTCCGACTTTTTGGAATCATACGTAGCAGCTAAGAAGGACCAATGATTCAGAGGAAGGGGATCACTATTAGACGACCATACCTCTACCCACTGATTATCAACTCCTAATTGCAAAGACCAATCTCCATAACGATTGAGACCTAATATATACCCCTCTCGGAGCTCTCTGTTGTGTTGATTCACAATACATGAAAGACGTTGCTCAGCGCCGTAATCGAATGTCCTTGGAGCAATCCACACCAAGATCGATAATTCAAGCCTCGGTTTCTTTATTTCATTAGCCGATTTACGAATATAAGTGGAATAGCCATCAAAGAATAAGGCTGTCCCAACGATACCTTCCCGCCAGATTGGGTTCTGCGGTGATTGAAATCTTCCTTTATTCAAAGCATATTCAATTTGATCCTTACAACCCGTTATCGATTCTAAAACCATGTTTCCTTTACCTTCATTGAAAGTCCAATGGGCGATAGGGGCTTTTAATTTATTTACTATCTCGTATGGTGACATCCTTCACACTCCCAATAGTTAGAGCAAGTAATGTAGACAAGTCAGAACAGCGTGAACCGCTCCGACTTGTCTCTTGCAAATATAAAAGCTGAAAATTAACTATTATTATTTTTGCGCTTCCAAGTAACGATCATAAGCAGTTTGATGCGATTGAAGCAGTTCTTCTATACCCATTTTCTTAAGTGTTTCCTGGAATTGATCCCACTCTTCTTGTACTCCACCTGTCAATAACCACTTCGCACGTGTACTGTTAACATAAGTAGAAATATCCAATTTCGTTTTATCAATCACTTTCAGTTCCGCTTCCGTGAAGAAGATGTTCGGGAATTTTTCTGCTTGCATTTGCGGTACATAGACCTCTACACTGTCATTTATTCTTTCTAGTGCACGAGGTTCAGCATATTCAACCTTATCCATGTGTTCCTCTAGGAGAAGCCCAATTCCATTAGTAATTGAAGAGGACTGTCTGAACTCTCCTGGATTATCAACTTTCCTCTGTGTAAGCTTGCCGTTTGCATCTTGGTCATACCAGACACCAATGGGTCCGAAACGAGATTGAGCTGCGAACGTTGGTTCATAGAATGAATCTAACCACGCTGCTGTGATCTCTGGATTCTTGTTAGCACTTGTGATGGTTACGCCATCTCGACCAAATCCACCGCCATTGTTCCATTTCACAATCATGTCTTTGAAAGGAGGGACAAGAACCCAATGCTTCCCTCTCTCTTCACCAGCAACGTCGTTTTTATCCCACCAAATCATGGCTCCGATAGTTTCGTCTTCCGTTTTTCCTCTTGCAAAATAAGTATCATAATCATGAGTGAAAGCTTCTAAATCTACCAATTTATCTGCAAACCATTGGTGAATGTAAGATACTGCATCTTTGTATCCGTCTTGCATCGGAGCGAATTGTATTTTGCCATTAACTACATTCAAGTGATCGATATAGGATGGATTATTCGGGCGGTGGGTCTTATCCGGCACGCCGAATGCTCCGAAAAGAACACCAATATCACCAGTCCAGAAGTTGTCTATATAAGTAAGTGGAATCTCGTCGGCTTTATTATTGCCGTTAGGATCCTTGGTCTTAAACGCTTTTAGAACTGCTGTGAACTCATCCATTGTTGTTGGCATTTTTAGTTCAAGTTTATCAAGCCATTCTTGGTTAATGTACAAGAAATCCGGGTTGGCACCGATTTCATTTTGACCAGCACCAAGTTCCTCACCTTGTGGAAGAGAATAGATTTTACCGTCTGGTGCAGTAATTTGCGCTTTAATATCCGGACGAGAGTCCAAAATCGCTTTTAAATTTGGCATATTGTTCTCAATTAAATCATCTAACGAGATAAGAGTACCGTCAGCTGAGTATCGCACTAGTTCGGAATCGGAAAACCGACCGCTAAAGAAGAAATCCGGCAAGCTTCCGCTAGCGAGTAATAAATTACGTTTCGCAATATAATCCGCTTCTACAATCGTGTCCCATTCGATATGCACATTCGTAGTCTTCTCAAGTTCTTGAATCAATGGTTGATCATTGAAATCAGTTGGTGCCAGCGGCGGTCTATGTGCTACCGCTTTAAGTGTTACTTTCTCCTTCAGTGGAAATCCGAGTCCCTCATCTGCCGATTGATTTTCCTCGTTAGTACCAGAATCATTCGTTTCATTCGCCTGATTTACATTATTCGCTTTATTTGTATTATTGCTGCACGCTGATAATACTAATGTCAATGTCAATACGATTGCGATTAAGATAGTTACTTTGCTTTTCATTGAATTCAACCTCCCTGGATTGGCTTACTAGGATCCGCACGTTAGTCTTACTATTCGACAACATTTCCCGCCTACACGCTCACCTCCCTTAATGAGTATTTTATTAACGATTCGGTCTCAACCTTTGACCGAACCGATAAATACACCTTTAACAAAATACCGTTGTAAGAAAGGGTATAAAACTAATAAAGGAAGCGCAGCAATAACAATGACTCCATACTTTATCAATCCCACAACACGTTGCTTTTCTAATGCTGTTTGAATATCATCCACCATATTGCCTGAGGGTTGGTTCTGGATCAGGATATTTCTCAGTATTAACTGCAGCGGATACTTATCCCCATCATTCAAGTAAATCAAAGCATCAAAAAATCCGTTCCACTGCCTAACCACCGCGAACAATACTAAAACAGCAATAATCGGCTTCGATAAGGGAATAACAAAACTGCCAATATATCTCAAGTTCGTACACCCGTCGATAGTTGCCGCTTCATGTACCTCCTCTGGAAGTCCTTCAAAAAATGTTCGAGCGATAATAATAACAAAAGCATCCACGACCGAGAGCAGAACTACAGCCCAAATTGTGTCAACCATATGAAGCTTCTTCACTAACAAATAGGTAGGTATAAGACCTCCATTAAAGAACAACGTGATAATAAAGAAAATAGTAATGATCTTACGGCCATATAGATCCTTACGTGATAAAGGATATGCCGCCATAATCGCAAGAGCTGTACCAATGATTGCTGCAAGTGTTGCATATAATATTGAATTTTTGTAACCATTCCATATCGCTCCATCATTGAAAATACGCTGATATCCTTCAAAAGTAATATCTTGCGGTATAAGCCAAACTTCCCCCGAACTTATCGCATTCGGATCACTGAAGGAGGCGATTAAGATGAAGTAGAGCGGGTACAAGATCATCAATACGAATCCACCCAAGAGTGTGTAATTGGTAATATCAAACAGAATGTCTGCATTCGATTTTCTCTTTATGGTTTGCAATTTGGGTCCACTCCTTCCTTAGAATAATCCATTACCGCTTAGTTTTTTAACGATTCGGTTAACCAGAACAAGCAGAATCAAATTTATTACCGCGTTAATCATGCCGATTGCTGCTGAGAAACTATATAACGCCCGCTGAATACCCATTTTATAAACATAAGTAGGAATGATTTCAGAAGTACCCACATTGATGTCGGTTTGCATCAAGAAAGCCTTCTCAAAACCGATGTTCATTAGATTACCGACCGCTAAAATAAATAAAATGAGAATGGTAGGTACAATACCAGGTAAATCAATGTGGCGCACGCGTTGCCACTTATTCGCTCCATCGACAACCGCAGCCTCGTGTAAGTGCGGATCAACTCCGGCCAAAGCCGCAAGATAGATAATAGATGCAAAGCCTGTATTCTGCCAAACTTCCGTAAATACATAGATAGGCCTGAACCACTCCATCTTCGCCATGAATAAAATCGGATCACCGCCAAGAGCTACGATAAGATGATTTACGATGCCGCTATTAGGAGAAAGAAAGACATATACCATACCAATTAGAACCACTGTAGAAATGAAGTAGGGTGCATAAATGGAGGTTTGCATGAATTTCTTGATTTTCTGATGAGCCACTTGGTTTATCATAAGCGCAATGATGATAGGAATAGGAAAAGCAATCACAAGTAGTAACAAACTTAGATAAACGGTGTTTTTTAAAATTTGGACAAAGTTATATGAATCAAAGAACTCGATAAAGTGCTTAAATCCTACCCAGGGGCTACCCCATATTCCTTGTGTGGCAGCAAAGTCTTTGAAAGCAATTAGAACACCGTACATCGGTAGATACCTGAAGATGATGAAATAAACGACAGGAGCGATAAGGAGCAAATAGAGTTCCCAATTCCCTCTAATCTGCTTCCATACTTGTCTTTTTGATTTAATCAATAAATTTGTACTGTTTAATTCCATGATGTTCCCCCAGTTCTTACAAATAAACGTTTACGCAAACGTTTTTCTGAATTTTAAAAAAATAGGTCGTACTATACCATTAGCACGAGCCTCTAATAACCAATTCCGTTTTTAATCTGTGTTCCTTATAACTAGAAGTGTCCTTATTAATCCTATTCATAATGACTTCCGCTGCTTTCATCCCAAGATCAAATGATGGCTGCCTAATTACCGTTAATGGTGGAGTCGTTATCTGAGTCCAATCATAATCATCAAAGCCAATTACCGCCAAATCAGACGGTATCTTAATTTTCTCGTCTTGCAAGAATTTCATAGCACCCATTGTGAGTACGTTATTCGTAATGAACAGGGCGGTAATGTCTTGGGTAGACAATATCTCCTTGGCGCTTTCGAACCCGCTCTCGAAGGTAGAGCCTGAAGTGACTACGCGAGAATCGTTATAGGCAATTCCATTTTTCAAAAGTGCTTTCTTATATCCTACAAGTCTTTCGTTACTTGTTGTAATCCCCAGATTACCGGTGATAAGTCCAATCTTGCGGTGCCCTTTATCGATCAAGGATTGTACTGCATGGAAAGAGCCACCAACGCTATCCGAAATAATGCAATCTCCTGTATACCCCTTCGGTTTTCTATCAATGAACACAACCGGATAATCCGTTGCTACAATTTCATTCAAATAACTGACATCTTCTGAGATAGAAGCTATAATAAGCCCATCGATCTGTTTAGAATTGAATAGTTTAATTTGTTCCTTCTCTTCCTCAATTTCTTCTGTAGAGTTATTGCTAAGTAATAAATGATAACCATGTTTATGTAATACCTTTTGAATCCCTTGAGCCACTGTCATGAAGAAAAAATTGGAGGTATCTGAAGGAAGAATTGGAACAATCAGACCTATTGTATTAGAACGCTGGTTTCGTAAGCTTTGTGCCGCAGAGTTTGGGCGATAATCAAGCATCTTCATTGCATAAAAAACTTTTGCCTTAGTCTCTTCTGATACAAAACGAGTGTTATTGATGACATGTGAGACTGTTGAAGTGGAAACACCGGCCATTCCGGCAACCTGTTTGATCCCTGAACGCATTGTGACCACCCCTCTTTTCTTACTACGCAAACGTTTTCTTTGTTCAGAAAAACGTTTGCGTAGTAAATATAACCCCTTTTAATGCAATTTGTCAATACACTTTATCCGGCGATTTGAATTTTATATAAGTCCTGGGGGTGCCCGATTCTAAGTGCAATATAGATTCCTTTACACAGGAATGACTTTTTCTATCTCAGCGAGGATTCCTTGCGTAAGCTGCTCCTTGTTCGATTGAATAGCTTACTCGGGCAAGGCCATTTCTTTCAGGCCAGCCAATACTGGAGGTAATCCAACAGTTTCTTAGCCTGCTAAAGCGTAGTTGTTTTGTGATTTGCCATTTAAATGAGTCAAAGCCATTTCTGAGATAGCTTCATAACCGAATTTTCTTTGGTAACCTTCCACGTACCCACTTCTTCTGAGACTTCGCAATTAAACTCTTGGATAAACTGTGTCCTTCCACTGTCCGTGGTAGCAATTGATTCAACCTCAAGAATTAATGTTACTATCCCCCCCGATGAATCTGCACGGATGTCTTCCACTGTTATTTCAACTATTTCATTTTGCAGATCTAATCCACCTTGAGCAAAGGTAGTTTCCATTTTGTCTAACGATTCCCTCACATACATTTTACCCGCCTCAACAATTTCGTGATAATCTGTCACCATCGCAATTGACGATTCTTCACTTTCATTTCTATTACTATTAGAGACACTCATTAATTGAGGTGAAAGGTATACTGACTCATATTGATTGATTCCTAATTGTCCATAAGAGTTATCGCCCCAAGTCCATATCTGACCATTTGCTGAGAAAGTAAATATTTGTTGTTCACTTGAACGAATAGCAATAATGTTATTCTGATTTACAATAAGCTGCGGACTATTAGCAGGCTTGAAGGTTCCATTGCCAAGTGCCCCTCTAAGGTTATCTCCCCAACCCGATATGTCGCCATTCTGATTTAAGATATAGGAATGAGTTCTAGACGCCACTACAATCTTTACTGGCCAACTTACCTTTAATTCGATAGGAATCAGTTGATTCTCTGTACCACCATTACCTAACTGTCCATAGCTATTCTCTCCCCAAGTCCAAACCTTTCCTTCACTAGACAATGCAAGCGTATGGGAGTACCCTGAAGAAATTTGAGTAATATGGTTTAATTCTTTTAACTGAAACGGAATTAGAACATCCTTGCTTTGATCACCAATACCAAATCCTGTTTCTCCATTTCCCAACTCGCCGAACATATTACTACCCCAAGTCCAAACTGTACCATCGGTTTTTAAGAGAGTAGTACTGGATACACCAATAGCAATGTTTGCTACGTTCTCCATACCTAGTATCTGAATAGGTTGTACCGTTACGAATCTACCTCCTTCTCCAAGAGCTCCTATGTTACCATCGCCCCAAGCCCATAACGTCCCATCACCCTTAACCGCATAGGATCTAGAAAAAGATGAGTATATTTGTATTACATCCTGTAAATCATTAATCTTTGTTGGGGATGGGTAGACGTAATCCTCAGACTCTCCTAAGGTAGAACCCCATTGTAAAACTGTTCCGTCACTCTTCAAAGCAAGTGAATACTTATAGCCAGCAGCAATCGCTATGACTTTATCAAGCCCTTTAACCTCTAGCTGAGCAAATGAAGGTTCTATTCGATCAATAACCGCTAATTGTCCATAGTCATTGTTACCCCACGCCTTAACAGTTCCATTTGACATCAGAGCAAGTGTATGATCATATCCAACCGAGATATCCTTTATCGTTACAGGTACCTTTGTGGCAATAAAAATTGATCTCTTACCCGAATCCCAATTCACCTCACTATCCAAGGCTTCTCCGATAAAACGTAGTGGGACATAAGTGCTTCCATCGATGAGCTGAGCAGGTACATTCAGTTTAGTCAGCTTTCCATTCACAAAAGCATCACTCTTACCAACTGTCAAGCGAATGGTCAGTTCATCCCGTGTTCCAATAATCTCTTGAAGCAATGGATTCCAAACAATAGAAACTCCGAGTTTCTCGAACAAAGCTCGAAATGGAACCATCGTTGTATCTTGGATCATTAGTGGTTGCTTGTCGAAATTTACTTGCTCCTCATTGATGTAAACCTTAATGAGGATATTATCTTCCGCCGAAACTTGATAGCCTAATACTGGGGATATTATACATAATATTAGTGTTAATAAAATTGCTTTGTAAGTGGTTCTCATTTAAAACCTCCTGAAATATGTATTTCACTGATACAATATTCTGTAAAAACCTGAAAATTCCTGCAGCAAAAACCCGACCTCACGAGGTCGGGTTCTACATAGTATTGGTGGAGGCGAGGGGATTTGAACCCCTGTCCGAGAATAACGCCACATAAGCATCTACGGGTGTAGTTACAGCTTTGATGTCACCCTAGAGTCGTTCTGTAACCAACTACTCTTCAGGTCAGCCTGATTATCTTCCTCTAACCGACCCCAGGCGGAGACCGATCAGCGTATCCCACTATAGTTGAGCCCTTATCCCAGTCACATGGGCGATGCTAGGTAAGAGCACGCCAACAGTTTCTTAGGCTGCTAAAGCGTAGTTGTTTTGTGATTTGCCATTTAATAGGCTTTAGCGTTGATGAAGCGGACGCTCCCCACTACCCGCAACTCATGCTCGTACTACCCCCGTCGAATCCATAACGCCCCCATGATTGGCTATCAATCTAAGATCGACATCTGCCAAGAATGAAGCCATGGACTAGCTCAGGTATGAGCAAGAACTGTTCTTACACTTGTAAGTATACCACAATTGAGGATACTCTGCCTTGAATAATGATGGGAAATTCCTAACCAATAATCAGTACAACTAGCAATTACTGAGCAACCTTCTGCTTCTCCCGCAATACCCTGCGGATATCACGCTCTGCATCACGCTTCGCATCAGTCGCACGCTTGTCATATTGCTTCTTCCCCTTGCCGACACCGAGCAGTAGCTTCGCAAAACCATTACGGATATATACCTTTAACGGTACTAATGTATAACCCTCACGCTTGATTGTACCGAGCAAGGTGTGAATCTGAGCTTTCTTCATCAGCAGCTTGCGCGTCTGAGTCGGATCACTCGGATTACTGCGATTCCCATTCTCGAATGGACTAATGTGCATGTTGTGAATGAACGCTTCCCCATTACGAATGGTGGCGAAGGCATCGCCGATGTTTACTTTACTTAGTCTTACCGATTTAATCTCTGTCCCCGTAAGCACTAATCCTGCCTCGTAAGTTTCCTCAATGAAGTAATCATGGGAAGCTTTACGATTCTGTGCAAGAGCGCCGCTATCATTTTTACGCTTCGCCATAATATTCCTCTCCCTAAGTCACCCACTTGTAGCTGTTCCTGAGCACTTATTGTAACAACTTCATTATCTGAAATCAAGGTAATAATCGAATATAATCAACCTGCGCCTTGATTAGCTCTTATGGTTTTTTCTTAAAGAATCGCTTCTTTTTCTTCTTCACCATTGCGCCCTCACCCACTGGATCTCCTGCTCTGGCATTGGCATTGCCATTCGTATCCACATTCAATCTAGATGTCTTAACACTCTTCAATCCGCCACCGGCTCCAGCCTTGCCTCCTGCTCCAGAAGCACCTCTATTCTTCTTACCACTACCTGCTCCTGCCGCTTTACCTTGCTTGCCAGCAAACGGACTTCCCGCTTTGCCGCCCTTACCGCTACGGCCTGCAGATTTCCCTTTGCCTGATTCCGCAGCCTTCATGTACTTCTCGCCACGACTCCTACCATTAAAGCCTCCAACGACATTCATTGATTTATCTCTAGGCTTCATATCGACCATCTCGAAATCAATCGTATGATCATCCATATTCACTCGCGCTACTCGAACCTTCACCTCATCACCAAGACGGAATACCTTGGACGTCCGCTCACCAATTAATGCATGCTGCAGCTCGTGATGATTATAGTAGTCATCCGTCAGGTCACTTAAGCGGATTAGACCTTCTACGGTATTCGTTAGTTCGACGAACATTCCGAAGCTTGTAACACTGCTGATTATCCCTTCAAATTCCTCACCAATCTTATCCAGCATGAATTCTGCCTTCTTGAGGTCATCCGTATCACGCTCGGCTTCAACAGCTGTCCGTTCTCGCTCAGACGATTGCTTAGCTATATCAACCATTCGTTCTGCTAAGTATTCATGGCGCTTGTCCGATAGCTTGCCTGTTAGTAAAATCTCACGAATCATACGATGAATGACGAGATCTGGATACCTACGAATTGGTGATGTAAAATGTGAATAAAACTCCGCAGCCAAGCCGAAGTGTCCGGTGCTTTCGGCATCATACTTCGCTTGCTTCATCGATCTCAGCATGACTGTGCTGATAACGGTCTCTTCCTTTGTACCCTTTATCTCATCTAATAGCTTCTGTAAGGTTTGAGGATGAACCTTCGCACCTTTAATTCCCTTAATCATGTAGCCGAAGTTCGCAGCAAACTCAACAAACCGCATTAGCTTCTCGCTATCTGGATCCTCATGAATTCGATATAGGAACGGTACCTTCAGCTTATTAAAGTGCTCTGCAACAGTTTCATTCGCTACAAGCATGAACTCCTCGATGAGCATCTCGGCTACTGAGCGATCTCGCTTCACGATATCATAGGGCTTGCCATTCTCATCGACTAGAATCTTTGCTTCGGGAAAATCAAAGTCAATCGCTCCCCGACTCATGCGACCTTGTCTAAGTCGCTGCCGCAGCTGGTCCATTAATTCAAAGTCAGCCACTAAGCTGCTATACCTCTCGATTAATTCGGGATCACGATCAACCAATATCTTACGTACATTCGTATACGTCATACGCTCTACGGTCCGAATAACACTGCTATAGATATCATGATTAACTACCTTCGCTTCATCATCAATCTCCATCTCACAGGTTAGAGCAAGACGATCTACCTGTGGATTTAAGCTGCATATGCCATTCGATAATCGATGAGGCAGCATTGGAATTACACGGTCAACCAAATATACACTACAGCCTCGGTTATAAGCTTCTTCATCCAGCCTAGATTTCTCACGGACATAATAACCAACATCCGCAATAGATACACGTAAGATGATATTCCCATTGTCCAAGCGTTCAACCTGTACAGCATCATCTAAATCCTTAGCATCTTCACCATCAATCGTGACGGTCCGCGTATTCCGCAAATCTCTGCGTCCCTGCAGCTCATCTTCACTTATCGAATCAGGGACACCATTCGCTTCTTCAGTTACTTCGTCTGGGAAGCTCTCCGGCAGCTGATGCTTACGAATAATCGAGAGGATGTCCACCCCAGGATCGTCCTTATGCCCTAGAATTTCTATAATTTCACCCTCTGCAGCTGCCCGCACATCCTCTGGATAATGAACGATTCGAACAACGACCTTCTGTCCATTAACAGCGCCCATCATCGATTTGGTCGGGACGAAGATATCCTTATTGATTCTTTTGTCATCTGCGTGTACGAAGGTAAAATTCTCAGTGCTCTCTACGGTGCCAACGATCTGGGTATTCGCTCGATTAATCACTCGAACGACTTCACCCTCCTGCTTACCTGAGTTGCTCTTGCCGGTAATACGAACGAATAATGTATCATTATTCATTGCACCATGCAGGTCATTAGCGTGGATATATATATCCACCTGCTCTTTATTCTCCGGAATCAGGAAGCCAAAGCCCTTCGCATGAGCCTGCAGGCGACCGCGAATTAAATTCATCCGCTCGGGTATACCATAGCGATCATTCCGATTACGGTAGATTGAGCCATCCTGCTCTAATTCCATAAGCACCCTGAGTAGTAGCTTAAGCTCTTGCTTATCCGTAATATTAAGCTGTTCTCCAAGCTCTTGATAGGTCATTGGCTTGTACGCGGTTCCCCGCATAAAATCAAGTATCTCTAATTCTGTGCGCATCTTATGCACCTCTTTAATCTTCAAGGTAGAATCCTGTGTGAATAGATCACACTCTTAGTATATACAAAAAACAGCAGGAACAATAACTCCTGCTGCTTAATCTCTTGTTAATTGTTTCAATTATTCAGTTACGATGTAAGAAACGATCAGTGAAAGGATGATGAAAGCAGACGCTAAACCCATGGTTAGACGTGACAAGAACAATTCTAGTCCACGAGCCTTGGTTTTACCGAATAGATGCTCTGCACCACCAGTAATTGCTCCTGATAATCCCGCACTCTTACCCTTTTGTAATAGAACAGCTGTTATGAGCCCCAGAGAAGCGATAATTAACAATACGTGAAAAGTAAGTCTCAACGATGACACCTCCATTAAAGCTTAAGACAAATAATTTATTTCTCATTTAAGACAGCATTTGTATTGTAACACACACGCGGATGCTTGACAACTGGAGCCTGAGCCTTCACTATCTTCAAGCTTGGACAATGCCAACAGACTTCAAGTAATCCATGCTAATCTTAATGCTCTCTAATGGCGGACGTTCGCATTGATCCTGCTCCACCAGGTAGTATTGAATACCAATTGACTCAGCTATCTCGAATATCGCCGGATAATTAATGATTCCTCGACCAACCTCTGCAAAAAAACCACGCTCATCGGCTGTCATATCCTTGATGTGAACGATTGGACAACGACCCTTATATTGCTTCAGATAGCTCTTAGGATCCAAACCCGCTTTCTTCACCCAATACAAATCGAGCTCAGCTTGGAGTAAATCCGATCCAACCGCTTCGAAGATATGATCGAGGATGAATACATCATCAATCTTATTAAATTCAAACTGATGATTATGATACAAATAACCGATACCTGCACGTTGACATTCCTCACCCACATAGAGGAAGGCGTCAAGATATGGCTCGAGCTCACTCAAGGTGACCATCTTGTCCAATGGAGCATAAGGAGTTACGATATATTCACTGCCAATTTCCTTATTGTATTCAATCTGGTAGGCAACCTGCGACTTTAATTTCTCTCTATCCAAGTAAGATAAACCAACGTGACTCGAACTAGCCCTTAGTCCAAGGTCATCTAGCACCTTCTTCAATTCCTTCGCAGGAAGGTCTCCATATCCAGCAAACTCGACGACTTGGAATCCAATATCAGCTACCTTCTTCAAGGTACCTACGAAATCCAGACTCGTCTCATCGCGCAATGTATACAATTGAATACCCACAGGAATTTTCGTCAAATGTATCGTCTCCTTATTCGCATGTTCCTCAGTGCCCTTGATTATATCAGTTTGCCCGAAAATTGCTATGACATATTTAATTATTTCTTAAAATTTTTCAAGTTGTAGAATGCCTTAGCACCAGCATATTGCGCAACATCTGCCAATTGATCCTCAATGCGCAGCAATTGATTGTACTTAGCAACACGATCAGTACGAGAAGGTGCACCCGTCTTGATCTGTCCAGCATTCGTAGCAACAGCGATATCCGCAATTGTTGTATCTTCACTCTCACCTGAACGATGTGAGATGATCGCTGTATAGCCAGCTCGCTTAGCCATCTCAATCGCGTCGAAGGTTTCTGTTAATGTACCGATTTGGTTCACTTTAACTAGAATCGAGTTACCGATACCCTCTTCAATACCGCGGGATAGCCGCTCTGTATTCGTTACGAAGAGATCATCTCCTACAAGCTGTACACGACTGCCTAGCTTGTCAGTTAGCAGCTTCCAGCCTTCCCAATCATCCTCAGAGCAACCATCCTCGATGCTGATGATCGGATATTTATCCACCCATGAGGCTAATAAATCTACGAATTCTGCAGAAGTATAGGACTTTCCTTCGCCCTCTAGGTGGTACTTGCCATCTCTGTAGAATTCAGTTGAAGCAACGTCCATACCAAGGTATACATCTACACCTGGCTTGTAGCCAGCACGTTCAATAGCGGAGATAATTGTAGTGATTGCTTCTTCATTCGAGCCTAAATTTGGAGCAAACCCGCCTTCATCACCAACAGCTGTATTTAAACCCTTATCTTTAAGTACGGCCTTTAGATTATGGAAGATTTCTGCTCCAGTACGAAGGGCTTCCTTGAAGGTTACAGCGCCAACAGGGATAACCATAAATTCTTGCACATCAATATTATTATCCGCATGCTCGCCGCCATTAATAATGTTCATCATTGGAACAGGTAATTGCTTTGCATTAAATCCACCTAAGTATGTGTACAACGGTACCTGAAGCGCCTCAGCCGCAGCACGAGCAACAGCCATAGATACAGCAAGGATTGCATTTGCACCAAGCTTTGCCTTATTCGGTGTTCCATCAAGCTCGATCATCATGTTATCTACGCTAACTTGGTCTAATGCATCGAAACCAATTACCTCGGGGGCAATGATTTCATTCACATTCTCAACAGCCTTCTCAACACCTTTACCTAAGTAGCGACCTTTGTCGCCATCACGTAATTCAACTGCTTCGAATGCACCTGTCGATGCTCCAGACGGAACGATTGCGCGTCCAATATAGCCGGATTCTAGATAAACCTCTACTTCTACAGTTGGGTTACCACGTGAATCCAATACCTCTCTTGCGTAAACATTAGAAATAATTGTCATTTTGATGAACACTCCTTTTATGTGGTGGTATTGTGGTATTTTATAGAATTGAACGCCCGGTCATCTCTTGTGGTTGTTGCAGGCCTAACAAATGTAAGATCGTTGGAGCGACATCAGCTAGAATACCATCGTTTCTTAGTTTACCATCTTTCGTAGTAACAATAAATGGTACTGGATTGATCGTGTGAGCGGTATGCGGTCGATCTGCTTCATCACGAACCAGCTCTGCATTGCCATGATCCGCCATGATGATCGCTACACCACCCTTCTCAAGCACGGCCTCCACAACTAAGCCAAGGCATTCGTCAGTTGCTTCAACAGCTCTGATCGTTGGCTCAAGTAAACCGCTATGTCCGACCATATCTGGATTGGCAAAATTCAGGATAATAAGATCATGCTTCTCTTCCTTAATCTCATTCACCGTAGAAGCTGCTAATTCGTAAGCACTCATCTCAGGCTGCAAGTCGTATGTAGCGACCTTAGGTGAATTAATCAGGATTCGCGTTTCGCCTGGTAATGCAACATCTCGACCGCCGCTGAAGAAGAAGGTAACGTGCGGATACTTCTCGGTCTCAGCCGTTCGGAGCTGCGCTAGTCCATGCTTGGATACCACATCGCCGAGCGTGTTATCCAGGTTGTTGGATTTGTAAGCAACATAACCACCAACAGATTCATTGAATAATGTTAAGCAGACATAATGTAGATGATGTGGACGTTTAGGTCCACGATCAAATCCTGCGAACTCCTCATTCATATAAACTTGAGACAGCTGAATGGCACGATCGGGACGGAAATTGAAGAAGATGACTGCATCCTCTGATTCAACTAATGCATTAGGTTCTCCATTCTCGTCGACAATAACCGTTGGTAATACGAATTCATCGTACAGAGAGGAAGCATAGGAATCACTGATCGCTCGAACCGGATCTGAGTACCTCGGACCTTCACCATAGACCATTGCCCGATAAGATTTCTCTACCCGCTCCCAACGCTTGTCGCGATCCATGGCATAATAACGGCCTTGAACCGTTGCCAGCTTCCCTACGCCTAACTCGTTAGTCTTATTAACTAATCCCTCCATATAACCCTTGGCGCTATCGGGAGATACATCACGACCATCTAAGAAAGCATGAATATAGACGTCCTCTAGGCCTTCCTTCTTAGCCAGCTCCAGCAGTGCGTACAAATGTGATATGTGGCTATGAACACCACCATCAGACAACAGTCCGTAAAGATGCAGCTTCTTACCGTTCGATTTCGCATACTGAACAGCCGCTAGAAGCGTCTCGTTCTCGTAGAAATCGCCATCACGGATCGACTTCGAAATTCTCGTTAACTCTTGATACACAATACGGCCCGCTCCAATATTCAGATGACCTACTTCAGAGTTGCCCATCTGACCCTGCGGAAGACCAACCGCCTCGCCGCATGCGACGACGGTTGTATGCGGATACGTTGCCCAATATCGGTCGAAATTAGGCTTCGCCGCCTGTGATACTGCATTACCCTGTATGTCTCCTCGGAGTCCGAATCCGTCCAATATGATCAATGCTACCGGCTTCGGTCTAAGCGTCTCCATATTACTGTGCCCCTTCCACCAGTTGGATATAAGAAGCTGCATCTAAGCTAGCTCCACCGACCAATGCTCCATCAATGTCCGATTGCTGCATATATTCACGAATGTTACCCGGCTTTACGCTGCCACCATACTGAATGATAACCTTATCAGCCGTCGAAGCATCATAGAGCTCGGCAACAACACTGCGTATGTAGCTGATTACTTCATTCGCATCTTCAGCGGTTGAGGATTTACCTGTCCCGATGGCCCAGATCGGCTCATATGCGATAACAACCTGTGCAGCTTGTTGCGCTGACAGACCTTGGAATAAGGCTTTAGTCTGCACTAAGCATACATTCTTCGTTAGATCCGCTTCACGTTCTTCTAGCTTCTCACCAACACAGACAATAGGTACGAGCGCATGCTTGAAAGCAGCGTGAACCTTCTTATTCACGGTCTCATCTGTCTCTGCAAAGTAAGCTCTTCGCTCCGAATGCCCAATAATAACGTATTCCACACCTAGGTCCTTCAGCATTACTCCGCTGATTTCTCCGGTATAAGCACCATTATCCTCCCAATGAAGATTCTGCGCTCCTACCTTTAGTGTTGTACCCTTTACAGCCTCTACAAGTGCAGGCAATGTGGTATAAGGAGCACATATAACTCCGACTACACCAGCTACTTCTGCAGATGCTTGAACGTCCTGCACGAATTGCTGCGCTTCACCTACGGTTTTGAACATTTTCCAGTTACCTGCAATAATGGGTGTTCTCATACTAATCACTCCTTAACGAGATGCCCTAAGGGCTCATTCATTAATCGATCGTCGATCGTACGAACTTGAATCAGCTAGCTGATTCTGGATTTGATTGCATCGACGTGTTTTCGAAATCACTATGCTTTGGACCGAATTGCCACGTATCATGGGGAACCGCGCACACGCGGAAAACTATGGTCACACACCCACTAACGGTGTCTCAGGCCTTTAATCTTGTTATAATGTGGATATTTGACCATAATAGAGGCCTAGTAGTCCCTTATGGTAGAGATAACCACTCATAATCCGGTATATTCAGCTGAATACCCTGAGTCAAAGGCCTTGTAGACCGTTATTTCGCGATAAATCGATGTTATGTTAACTATTAAAGCCTCCGCGGACCGTAAACCTCAGACTAGACTTATATCCGCTTTCCGTAGCTCTCATCACACGCTGCCACATGCCCGCTTCACACGCTGCCCCATGCTCAGCTTCTCACGCTGCTCCATGCTCGCATCACACATCGGCCGCTGGTCCTCGCCCCATGTTGCCTCGCGCTAGTACGAGCTACTTGTCGTTGAGTGCTACTACACCTGGCAACGCCTTGCCTTCCATGAACTCCAAGGAAGCTCCGCCACCGGTAGACATATGATCCATACGTTCAGCCAGATGGAATTTCTCTACAGCCGCTGCAGAATCGCCACCGCCAATAATCGTGTAGCCTTCCGTCTCTGCACATGCCACAGCAACAGCCTTCGTACCTTCAGCAAATGTACTCAATTCGAATACGCCCATTGGACCGTTCCAGACAACAAGCTTGGATTCCTTAACAACCTTCGCATACAATTCAGAGGTTTTCGGTCCAATATCGAGGCCTTCCCAATCTGAGGGAATACTATCAATACTTACCGTTTGCGTATTCGCTGTCTCGCTGAAATCATCAGCAACAACTACGTCAACTGGCAGTAGGAACTGAACACCCTTTGCCTTCGCTTTATCAAGGAAGCTCTTTGCCAAATCAATCTTACTGTTATCCACAAGCGATTTGCCAATCTCATAACCCTGTGCTTTTAAGAATGTATAGGAAAGCCCGCCACCAATGATGATGTTATCCGCAAGCTCGATTAGGTTCTCAATCACAGCTATCTTGTCCTTAACCTTCGCACCACCTACAATCGCTGTGAAGGGACGTTCTGGGTTCGTTAACGCCTTACCTAGAACAGTAAGCTCCTTCTCCATCAACAAGCCCGATACTGCAGGCAAGTAATGGGCAATTCCTTCTGTAGAAGCATGTGCACGATGCGCCGCTCCGAAGGCATCATTCACGAAGATATCTGCTAACTCAGCGAACGACTTAGCTAATTCTGCGTCATTCTTCTCTTCACCGGGATAGAAGCGTACATTCTCCAGTAATAGAACATCCCCGTTCTTCAATTGCTCTACCTGTGATTTAACTACATCACCAATCGATTCATCAGCCTTGAATACAGCCTTGCCGAGAATTTCCGATAATCTTGCAGCTGCTGGAGTTAAGCGAAGCTCCTCAACAACCTGACCATTCGGACGTCCAAGATGGCTGGCTAGAATAACCTTCGCACCCTTGTCGATCAAATATTGAATCGTAGGTAGCGTCTCACGAATTCTCGTGTCATCTGTAATTTCACCATTCTCCAATGGAACGTTAAAGTCTACACGTACGAACACCTTTTTGCCGGCAATATCGATATCACGCACACTTTTCTTATTCATAAAGAGCCTCCTGAAAGTTTCTACTTTATCTACAACATATAAACTCGCAATATTTAAGCAAACCTTTTATTACATTGGGAAGAGGAGAATTGCTTCTCCTCTAGGTTGACTTACTGATATGCGATTTCTTATAGACCTTTTTTAGCGATAAAATCAATCAAGTCAACAACGCGGCTGGAGTAGCCCCACTCATTGTCGTACCAAGAAACAACCTTCACCATATTATCGCCTACAACCATAGTGGATAGGGAGTCAATCGTGGATGATGCAGGATCTCCGTTATAGTCACTCGATACAAGCGGCTCAGCGGAGTAGTTCAGAATGCCCTTCATCTTGCCGTTAGCAGCCTTCTCGAAAGCAGCATTCACTTCATCGACTGTTACGTTCTTGCTTAATTCAACAACAAGATCCGTTACAGACACGTTAGGTGTAGGTACGCGGAAAGCCATACCGTTCAGCTTGCCCTTAAGCTCAGGAAGCACGAGTGAAACAGCTTTAGCAGCACCAGTGGATGAAGGGATAATGTTCTCAGCTGCTGCACGTGCGCGGCGAGCGTCCTTATGTGGCAAATCTAGTACGGATTGATCATTCGTGTAGGAGTGAATTGTGCTCATCATTCCCTTAACAATACCAAACTCATCATTCAATACCTTGGCAAAAGGTGCAAGGCAGTTTGTTGTACATGAAGCGTTAGAGATAATAGTATGGCTAGCAGCATCGTATTTATCTTCGTTCACACCAAGAACAATAGTGATATCTTCGTTGGAAGCAGGTGCTGAGATAATAACCTTCTTAGCTCCGCCCTTCAGATGCAATTCAGCTTTAGCCTTATCTGTGAATATACCCGTTGATTCAACAACGATTTCAACGCCGTATTGTCCCCATGGCAGGTTTGCAGGATCGCGCTCTGCGAATACCTTAACGGATACGCCATTCACGATGAGTTCGCCTTCGCCAACTTCAACCTTAGCGTTCAATTTACCGTGAGTTGTATCATAACGAAGTAAGTGAGCCAGCATTTTTACATCCGTCAAATCATTGATCGCAACGATCTCTACCTCCGGATTGTTAAGCGCCGCGCGGAATACATTACGTCCAATTCGTCCAAATCCATTAATCCCTACTTTTACCATTTTTGTTTCCTCCTAAAAAATTTTTTATAGGTTATACCAACCTCATATATCTAAAAAGATTCCACACACTATGCTTGTGACAGCGATGGTATCTTCAAGATGACAATCCAATCATGATTACTCCGCAAGAACAATCTTAGCTGCGGCTTCATCTGTCACTAGTATATCCTCGTGACCAAACTTCATAATCGCTCTAATGGCTTCGCCCTTGCTCCGTCCGCCCGCTACTGCAATGACGGTTTCCGTCTGCTGGATATCCTCAAGCCGCAGGCCAACTGTGTGCATCTTATGTACGACCTGACCATCACGATTGAAGTAATATCCGAATGCTTCTGCCAAAGCGCCCTCCTTCTTCAAATCATCAATTGTAGCCTGACCGAGCTTTCGCCGCTCCGCCATACGTACAGCATCCCCGATTCCATGAATGACAATCCGAGCTTGACGAATGACCGTTACAATTTCCTTAACATTCGGCTCGTGAATAAGAGATTGGTATGCATCCTCGCTTAGAAAATCGGGGACATGCAACAGCCGATACTGTCCGCCTATCCTCTTAGCCATCGCTGATGCAATCGTGTTCGCTTGAAACTCCACACTTTCTCCTAACCCACCTCGAGCTGGAACGAAACATATTCCTTTCAACTGAGTGGTCGCATTCAATTCATTAGCGACCTCCGCCATGGTGGATCCACCAGTCACTGCAACGATATCATTCTTGGCTACAACCTTACGCAATGCGTTGGCGCCAGCCCTTCCCAATTCTCTCTTCGCGAATGAAGAGATGTCAGAGTCGCCGGGGACAACCACAACAGTCGTTAGTCCGAATCGTTGGCACAGCTGAGCTTCCATTGCGCTTAAACCGAACAATTCCTTTACCATCGGCTCCATAGATGCCAGTAATTCTTCACCAGCTGAGCTAATCGTCATCCCATTGCTTTCGATTCTTAGTAGACCCTGCTCCTTTAGAAAATCAGTCTCAGCACGTAGCACACGCTCACTCATATCGAGCGAGGCAGCCAACGTCCTTCGACCCGCAGTGCCCATAAGCAGGATGTGATTGAGGACGGTATAGCGTTTTTTCAATAGGTCGATTAGATCGGGAATTAGCTGCTTCTGAACGTTTAATACTTCCCTCATCTGTTCCACTCCATCTTGGAAACGTCGTTGGGACATTAATCGTCCCGACAATACTTAATACGTCCCACTTAGGTCAAAAAAATATAACTTGCTTATTTATTGTATCCAAATTCTTACCAGAATGCAAGCGTCAGAAGTAAACAGCTTAGAGCTAAGGAGAAGACTTTCCTCTCCCCTCAATCCGCTTGTGGTAATGCCTAATTAAGAGTTAAATCGTTTCCAGTAAAGCTTCCTATACTATATATTAACTTGAAAAATCAGGCAAACGAAATACATCCAGCCCGAATTGGCTTGTTGATGATATAACGTTATATCGAATGGCTAATCCTAAGAAACTTACAGTATAATCAAGAATAACGTTATATCGGGTGGTTATATGCCAGTATCCAGTGGATGAGCGGTGAACTGGGTCAATTAACCGCCTCAAAAGTGGCTAGACGGTTGAAGATGTTCATCTGATCTGAAATAGCCACTCGAAAAGGGGTTATACCTACACCTAATTCCCAGCTAATACACAATATATGAATTAGCACATAAAGGACGCCGCAAGGAGTTTTTTACGTAATTCGGTAAAATCAGCTGCTAAGAAGTCAGCTCGAGTCCCCAATTCCTAATACTCTTTCCGCGGAATAAATAGCTGCTCCAATACTACTGTGGTCATTCCAGCTTAACGACTTCTAAATGATCAAGATGTACAAAACGAATCCTTCTCTGCTTTAGCGAAATTCGTACGGCATCAATGATCTCCTTAAAACAACTACAGCTGCTTCCTTGATTTTTAACTCCTCATAACATATAATTGCAGTTGCTATCTATTGATGTATAACACATAGAATCACACGTGCGCTCGTAGTTAAACGGATATAACGTAGGCCTCCGAAGCCTGAGATCGAGGTTCGATTCCTCGCGAGCGCGCCATTTTTTTGACTAATGTTTGACCTTTCTTGACCTTTGATCTGAGATGGATTAAGATAATAAGTAACCGAATAAACTAAACGATCTACAAAACCTTTAGGAGGCATGAATCCATGAGCTTAATACCAATGGTCATCGAACAAACGAATCGTGGCGAGAGATCGTATGATATCTATTCTCGTTTATTAAAGGACCGTATCATCTTCTTAGGTACTCCGATTAACGATATTGTAGCGAATACCATTATCGCTCAACTGTTGTTCCTAGCCGCAGATGATCCAGAGAAAGACATTCACCTCTACATTAATAGTCCAGGTGGTTCAATCACTTCAGGTATGGCTATATATGACACCATGCAGTTCATTAAACCCGATGTATCCACAATCTGTATTGGTATGGCCGCTTCGATGGGCGCCTTCTTACTAGCTGCCGGTCAGAAGGGCAAGCGATACGCACTCCCGAACAGTGAAGTCATGATACATCAACCGCTCGGTGGAGCCGAGGGTCAGGCAAGTGATATAGAGATCCGTGCCAAGCGAATTCTCAAGCTTCGCGATAAGCTCAACACGATCCTGGCAGAGCGTACAGGACAAACCCTGAAACGAATTGAGAAGGATACAGATCGCGATTACTTTATGACTGCTAAGGAATCTACAGAATACGGTATTGTTGACAGTGTACTTGAGAAACTATAATAATAATTGATCAGCCAATTAGGGGGACTTCCTTCAGTAGATATTTTTCTGCTGGTGGAAGCCTTTTTTTCATTATCACAATCCTTGTTAGAACGTCAAAAAGAGACCGCCCAAATTAGGGTCAGTCCCTTGTATGTACGTACTATTATTGGTTCTCTAGTTCTTCCTTGCTCACTAGTCCAACTAAAGCGTTTACAGCCTGATCAGCGTCAGAACCCTCTGCACTGATGTAGACCTCGGTATTCGTACTAATAGCTAAGCTCATGATACCCATAATACTCTTGGCATTCACTTTCTTATCGTCCTTCTCCACGAAAACCTCAGAAGAAAACTTATTAGCCTCTTGAACGAATAAAGCCGCAGGTCGAGCATGTAAACCAGTCTTTAATTTGACGACAACGGGCCGTCTTGCCATTCATCAAAACCCCCCATACAGTGTAACAGCATTCACGCTGATATCGATCATAATACTTTTTGTCTCTCATTATACCATTATTCTTTTAAACACACTACCGCTGTTCCCTGATTTTTTCTGCCATTTCATCGATTTTTCTCAATCTATGGTTAACACCCGATTTACTGACCTTACCCCGAAGCATCTCTCCCACCTCAGTTAGGTTCATATCGGGATGCTGAATCCTAACCTCAGCCACCTCACGAAGTCGATCAGGTAATGTGTGCAGCCCTATCTCTTTCTCCAGTAATCTTATATTCTCAATTTGCCGCACCGCAGCTCCAATGGTTTTATTCAAGTTAGCCGTCTCACAATTCACTATTCGATTAACCGAATTCCGCATATCCCGCATGATCCGGACATCCTCAAACTTGAATAGCGCTTGGTGCGCGCCTATAATATTGAGGAATTCAATAATTTTCTCGCCTTCCTTAATATAGAGCACAAAGCCCTTCTTACGTTCGATACAACGTGCATTGAGTGTAAATTTATTAGCCAAATTACATAGAGCTTTACAATGCTCTTCATACATCGATGCGATTTCTAGATGATAGGATGAGCCCTCTGGATTGTTCACGGAGCCACCAGCAAGAAAGGCCCCCCGAAGATAGGCTCGACGACAGCAAGCGTTCTTCACAATCTTCGGATTAATACCCGGTGTAAATTGAAAGCCCTCCGAGACAATATAAAGATCGGATAGCAGAGCTTGTACTCCATCAGGAATACGAACAATATAGACGTTGTTTTTCTTCAATCGCATTTTTTTGCGAACAAGCAGCTCCACATGAATCTGATATTGCTTCTTAATCAACGTATAAATTCGCCTTGCGATTGCTGCATTCTCGGTAGAGATATCCAGCATCATACGCTGCCGAGAGAGCTGAACTGTGCCGTTCATTCTAATCAGTGCGGACAGCTCTGCCTTCTCACAGCACGGAGCTGCTTCGACTTGGGTTAGCTCTTTCTTCGTCTGGGCTGCGAATGACATGCCGTTTCACCTCTTCTTTGCTCAGCCATTCCTTCACCAAACGGTTAATATGACCGCTTAGCCTACTAGCATCATGGCGTAAATAAGTTTGGAATAATACCAGCTTGTCGGCGATAATCTGATAGCCAAGCTCTGAAACCTTATCCAAATCTAATCTTACTTTAGCTGCGCCTTGCTCTGCATATCGTTCTACAACATCAGCAGGTATGTCACCATTATTGACAATGACATAATCGAAGAGCCGGCAGCCAACATGATTCTCAATAGCTCGTAAATGATCGCTTACGCTATAATGATCCGTCTCGCCAGGCTGAGTCATCACATTGCATACATACATCTTAAGCGCTGATGATTGTTCAATCGTCTTAGCCATCTGTGGAACGAGCAAATTAGGTAATATGCTCGTGAACAAGCTTCCCGGTCCTACTAGTATGGCATCGGCCTCTCGAAGAGCGTCCAAAGCTTCTTCAAGAGGTTTAGCATCCGCAGGCTCGAGGAATACACGCTTGATTGGATGCTTGGCGAGAGGAATCTGAGATTCACCCTCGATAATCTCGCCATTGTCCAGTTCCGCCTTAAGTACGATCGCTTGACCAGATGCAGGAAGCACCCTCCCTCTAACCGCGAGCACCTTACTTAATTCCTTCACTCCAGTAACAAAATCACCGGTTATATCTTTCATTGCTGCTAGAATAAGATTGCCCAAACTATGACCTGCTAATCCATTTCCTGTACGAAATCGGTATTCCAGCACCTTCTCTAGCATCGGCTCCACGTCTGCCAGAGCAACCAATACATTACGTATGTCTCCTGGAGGAGGGATATTCAATTCCGATCTTAGAATTCCAGAGCTTCCGCCATCATCCGCTACAGTAACAATTGCTGTTATGTCGAGCGGCTTATGCTTAAGACCACGCAGCATGACTGAGAGACCCGTTCCTCCTCCGATTACGACAATACGGGGCACATGTTTTATCCCTGTATTTAATTTCATCTACTCATCCCCTAACTTAACAAGCCAGCTTACCCTAGTCGCGATCTGAGTCCCTGTGGCTCACTCTTACTGTCTCTGACTCTCTTGTCTCCAACCGCTTACCTAGGAATTCGGCTATTGCCACGGAACGATGCTTACCACCAGTACACCCTATACCAATAACAACCTGGCTTTTTCCTTCTTTATTATATTGAGGGATCAGAAAATTCAACATATCTAATAGCTTAGTTAAGAAAATTTGGGTTTCCGACCACTTCATCACATAATCATAAACCTCTTCATCCATCCCTGTACGAGGACGTAGATGCTCAATATAATGTGGATTGGGTAGAAATCTGACATCGAATATGAGATCCGCATCGATCGGCACCCCATATTTAAACCCGAAGGAGGTCAAATTGATCGTAATTCCACTCGCTTGCCTGTTGTTAAATCTAGAGACAATCAATTCCTTAAGCTTATTAGGCTTTATATCACTTGTATCAATGACCTGAGTAGCTAAGCCCTTTAATTCTTCAAGCAGCTTACGTTCGAGCTCAATACCATCGAGAGGCAGACCTTCAGGGGCAAGCGGATGCCGGCGTCGGCTTTCCTTATAACGCTGCACAAGTATGCTATCCTTCGATTCAAGGAACAGAATTTCGTAATTAATTGTGTGATTATCCTTGAGAAATCTTAGGGACTCTGATAATGATGTGAAGAATTCTCGGCCTCTAAGATCGATAACCAATGCGACCTTCCCAATCTTCCCACTCGATTGTTCGATTAATTCAGCAAATTTCGGTATAAGAGCCGGCGGTAAATTATCGACGCAGAAAAACCCGAGATCCTCAAGACTCTGCACTGCAATCGTTTTTCCAGCCCCCGACATTCCGGTAATAATGACGAGCTCCGCGATACGTGCTTCTTCTTTCATCTCAGGTTCCTACCTTTCCAAAAAAATAAAGGACGGTTTACGTAAACGTAATAAGTGAACGGACCCCTAAACTCAAGCTCAACGTAAGCAGAGGCCAGCTGCACCTATAACACCAGCGTTGTTACCTAGCTTCGCTATCACAATTTCAACATTCTCCTGCGCTTTAAGGGGTGCAAATTTCTTGAACACCTCTTGTACAGGCTTCAATATAATATCGCCTGCATTCGAAACACCTCCACCGATTACGAATCGGTTCGGATTAATCGTTACTGAAATCGTCGCCATGGACTTACCCAGATAGAAGGCCGCACGCTTAATAATACGGTCCGCTGTCTCGTCGCCCGCCTTCGCGGCATCGAATACATCCTTCGCTGTGATGTGTAGAACATCAACTAACATTGTACGATCTCCACGCTCTACAGCATCATTAGCCATCCGTATAATCCCTGTCGCGGAGGCAACCGTCTCTAAGCAGCCCATCTGACCACAGCCGCATTGAATCGCTTCTAGATCAGGTACAATGGCCATATGCCCAAGCTCCCCACCCATTCCGGATGAGCCTTGTAGAATATTACCATTGATGATAATGCCGCCGCCTACGCCCGTACCTAATGTGTAGCAGACCAGAATATTAACACCCTTGCCCGCTCCGCTCCAAGCTTCACCGAGCGCTGCCACGTTCGCATCATTATTAATGATGACCGTCTTGCCCAGCTTTTCTTCTAGAATATTCTTAATCGGAACATTGGTTAATGGTAAATTCGGAGAGAAGTGCATAAACCCTTCATCGAAATCCATAAACCCTGGAATGCCAGCTCCTATACCCATAACCTGATCCCAGGAATAGGCAGAGTCCTCGACAATAAGTCGTGTGCTTGCTGCAATATTATTCAATACTGCCTCTGTACCCAGATCGGTCTGTGTGGGGGTTTCGATTACCTTCAACAATTGACCCTCTTGGTCACACAATCCCGTCTTAATCGAAGTTCCGCCTAAATCCACACCAATATAAATTTGCTCTGACATAGTTCACCTCGAATTAGAATTAAAACGAAAAATCAGGTCCACGTAAGAAGATGCTTCCCTTACTAGAGAGATACGCTCCAATCGTGGACCATACTGCCTTCTAAGAATTTCTCGCAGTCTAAAGCGGCCATACATCCACTTCCAGCGGCTGTAATAGCCTGGCGATACTTGCTATCCTGAACGTCACCACAAGCGAACACACCAGCAATGTTCGTCTCGGAGGTACCTGGCTTTACTACGAGATATCCGATTGTATCCGTCTCTAGCTGCCCCTTCAGGAACTCTGTATTCGGATTATGACCAATTGCAACGAAGATACCATCGGTCTCAATGACTCGTTCGATACCAGTCTCCGCATGTCTCACCTTTAGTCCAGTTACACCCTTCTCACCAGAGATGACCTCAACTGGAATTTGACCAAGTCCCCAGGTAACTTTGTTATTCTCACGAGCACGATCTTGCATAATCTTGGATGCACGTAATTCATCACGACGGTGGACAACATGGACTTCCGTAGCAAAGCGAGTTAAGAAATTAGCCTCCTCCATTGCTGAATCTCCGCCACCAACTACAATAATCTTCTTACCACGGAAGAAGAATCCATCACAGGTTGCGCAAGTGCTTACGCCACGCCCCATACTTTCCTTCTCATTAGGAATACCTAACAATTTTGCAGAGGCACCCGTAGAGATAATGATGGATTGAGAAACAAGCTCACCATGGCCTTCGACCTGAAGCTTGAAAGGGCGTTCAGATAGATCAATGGAGTTAACCCAACCCGTACGAAACTCTGCGCCAAAGCGAATAGCCTGTTTACGCATATTGTCCATAAGCTCCGGTCCCATAATGCCATCAGGAAATCCAGGGAAATTCTCTACCTCCGTAGTAGTGGTTAGTTGACCTCCAGGTTCAGGCCCTTCAATAATGAGCGGGCTGAGATTTGCGCGAGCAAGGTAGATCGCAGCTGTTAGTCCAGCTGGCCCTGTTCCGATAACGATTGCTTGATACATGTTTACTTCGCTTCCTTTCTCATTTGTGTGTTTGGATTCAAATTAGAGCTTCCCATTAAACCTTGGAAAGATTGCTTCCATCTTCTCTCTAAGTCCGCAGGCAAGATCAATCGTCTTCACATGCTTACTTATCGTCTGAACAGAAACTCCATATCTTGCAGATACTTCCTTGTAGGAAATTTCACGTCGATGCATCTTTGCTGTTAGGTATTCCAGAGCTGCAGCCCAAGCTTCAACCTTGCTTACAATCGGTATAGTTGGATACGAGCGTGTTAGAAATTCTACCCACAGCGTTTGCAGATCGTGCTGTTGGATCATATCATATCTCTTATCCATCGTACGCATTGCCGACTCCATGACCTTCTGCCACTTCTCCTCCCATAACGGCAAGTTCGGAGCAATTCGCGAAGGATCTAATTGGATATGCTTTCCCTCTAATAGGGCATGTATCGGTTCAGCTGTCCCCATGGTGCGCAGGACGAATATAGCTACCTTCTTCAAATATTCATCTTCATTAGGCTCCAACAGAAACTGGAGCAATGCATGCTCAGCCTCGCGATCCTTCACTTTACCAAACGCTTGAAGAACCTGTAATTTCGTATCGAAGTCACCATGCTTCAATGCCCAGAAGAATGAGGATCGGACCAATGGATTGCGATCGGGCTGGTCTCCAAGACTATCGGCTGTTCGATCTGGCAAGCGAATCTGGTCCTCGAAAGGCAGATGATAATGATAGTTTAATGGCAATGGTTCATTACCTTGTTCAGCATGGTTAAGCTCACTGAGATAGAATCTAGGGATTTCCGAATCTGGATCCATCTTGCCAGCCTTGCGCCACAATCGTTTAGCTTCTTCAAGGTGACCCGTATTATAAGCAGCCACAGCTGTATAATGATACAAGCAAGGATCCTGCTCGCCTTCTCCGCTCTTTAATAGTCTGCGGAAATGACGCAATGCTGTCTCATGCTCATTGAGAATACCCATCGTTGTCGCTAATTTGAATACATGCTCTTGGTGAAACGGATATGTGCGAGATAGCTTGTCAATAAGTCCATCCAGCTCCTCCTTCTTACCGAAGTGCTGATAGAATATGGCCAGATTACACATGGCGTGCAGATTACCCTGGTCTATGTTCAATACCTCACGAATTTCATCAAGAGAACGTTCAAACTCACCTATATAATACAAGGCTAAAGCAAGATTATTGCGTGCGGCCAACAGATCAGGATGCTTCTTAACCAGCTTCTCTAGAACACGCACAGCTTCTGAGAACTGCCCATCCTCAAGTAAGCTACGAGCTTTATCATGCTCGAACAGGCCTTCACGGCTCTTGATATTCTTCAATTTGATTGGGCGCTCTAACTCATAGCTCAGTAACTCGATCATCTCTTCGGCTTCATCCATAAACTGACCAACAAGATCATGCTCTAGATATTGAACCAACACAACCTCTGCTGCTTCGAAATCATCCATATTCGCATAATTGTTAGCCATGTAGAAATAGCATTCTGTCATCGTCTCATCAATATGCTCAACGATATGCTTTAAGATCTTATTGGACTCTTCATATTGACTTAGCTCGCTTAGAATCCCAGCCATATTACAATGATTGACAGGATTGTTCGGCTCGTATTCTACCGCTCTTCGAAAGTACTTCAATGCCTTCTCATAATGGAGGCGGTCCAACGATTGTACAGCTCTCTCAAAAAAGAAAGTGGCATCCATTCTAAGTGGTATGACTTTAGGCTTCTGTGATGGGCTTGCCAGCTTCTTCTTTCCCATTGGCTAAGGCACCTCCTATTCAACTATCGACTATCTCATATTTTGTGAAAATTTGTTAAACTCCACCGTATTTAAACAAGGTGCTAATGGATCCACCTTCAACAATAATACGTATGGCATCAGACAACAAAGGGGCCATCGAGATGACCTTGAAGCGATCTGCATGCGATTCTGGAAGTGCAATGGAATCTGTGACCACAACCTCCTTGATAAAAGGATGGTCTAGCCGCTCCAACGCACCCGCTGAGAATACGGGGTGAGTTGCGCATATATAGACATCTCTAGCCCCTCTTTCCTTTAGTCCTTCTACAACGTTAACAATCGTCGTTCCCGTATCGATTAAATCCTCGATGATAATTGGGGTCATCCCCTCAACCTCACCAATAATATGCGTAATAACCGACTCGTTATGAGCCGGTCTCTTCTTGATCATAATCGCAAACGGAGAATCCAGGTTACTTGCCAATCGTTCCGCTGTAGTTGCTCGACCCGCATCCGGAGATACCACAAGCGGATTAATGACATTCTTCTTAATAATATAATCACTGATCAGATCAAGCGCTGTTAAGTGATCGACAGGGATATTGAAGAATCCTTGAATGGCTGGCGCATGCAAATCAATGGTTACTACGCGATCAGCGCCCGCCGTTGTAAGCAAATCCGCAACCAATTTGGCTGAGATCGGCTCCCTAGGGGCTGCCTTGCGCTCTTGACGGGAGTACCCGTAATAGGGAACAACGAGCGTAATGGTACGAGCAGAAGCACGCTTGGCTGCATCTATCATTACTAAGAGCTCCATGAAGTGCTCATTAATGGGATGCGAGAACGTTTGGACTAGGAATACGTCACAGTTACGTATAGACTCCTCATATAAACAATAAATCTCTCCGCTCTTAAATCGGGAAAGTTTAATTCTGCCTAATGGTTGACCTAGCTCATTACATATTCGTTGTGATAACCCAGGATTCGAAGAACCCGAGAAAATTCTTAATCTGTCGCTATTCATATTATCCTCCCCGAAAGGTTGTATCTGATCCTATTATACACAAGAGGAATCAGCTTCGCCATTGTTATAGGAGGGATAACATTGCCATTACGCTCTTTTTAACAAATCTAATCGCAATGGTGTGAACGTATCTAATAAGGCGGAAGGCTCTAGCGCACGCGCCCCATGCTTAGAACCACCGGGAATCACAATCGTTTCGCCTGCAACAACAACGCTTTTCTGCCCATTTATTGTAAATTCAATGCTGCCTCTCAGACAATAGCTCATTTGCTCGTGAGGATGACTATGCTCATACCCTTCTGCCCCTTCCTCAAAATGAACCTCCATCATCATTAGCTGCTCCCCCGGAGCGAATATTCTACGTTTTACACCTGGCTCTGCATTCTCCCATAGTAGCTCTGTAGTCATTGTTAACATCTCCTATTCTCTCGTTTTTCTGTACTCACTCGGTGTGGATCCCATCGTTTTTTTGAAGGTGTTGCTGAAGTATGCAAGATCCGCATACCCTAGCCGTTCAGCAATTTCAGATATACGAAGCGATGTCTTCTCCAGCAGCCTCGTTGCTTCTTTCATTCGTACCTTTGTGAGATAATCTGTAAAATTCATTTTCGTTTGCTGCTTGAATAATTTGCAGAAGTAGCTCGGATTTAAGTGTACCATAGCAGCTGCCTCGGTTAATGTCAGCTCCGGTATCAGCATGGAATCAATATGGCGGGTAACCTGCTCGATCGGTGATATTTCCTTAATATCAATTGGGTTATCCACCGGCATAGCGTGTAGCTCCTTATCCTGATGATTCATCCACTTCTGTAAGCATTCACTTAAATTTGCCGCTTCTACAGGCTTTAATAAATAATCGAATGCGCCGCATTGAATCGCTCGTCTTGCATAGGAGAAATCGTCATGTCCGCTAATAATAATAACGGCTGTATCGTTATTCCGTCGACGAATTTCTTCCATTAGAGCAAGGCCATCCATCACTGGCATTCTGATATCAGTAAGCACGAGCGAGGCTTCGTGATCGTTCAACCAATCGACAGCCTCCATCCCATTCGTCGATTCATGAATAACTCGGAAGGGAAGCTCAGTCTTCTCGATCGTCTTTCTTATAGCGGTCCTTACCCATCTCTCATCCTCAACCAGCAGAATGTTATACATTCAGCTTCCTCCTCTCCTCTTGAGGCGTTCGTAACGGCAACCTTATTCCCACTGTTGTTCCTACTCCAGGCTCACTCTCGACGAATAATCCATAAGCCTGACCGAAGATAAACCGAATTCTCCGATGTACATTCATGATACCAATATGCTGAGTGGATAATTCAATCTCCTCATCATGCTCTAAACGATATATCAAATCCTTTAGCTTTAACGCTTCAATCCCAGGCCCTGTATCGGTTATTCGCAGAATGAATGTATCTGGCTGCTCCGATCTTCGTGCCGAGATGGTAATCGTTGTCACTCCAGCCTGAGCCTCTAATCCATGCACAATACTATTCTCAATAAGTGGCTGCAATGTAAATTTTGCAATCTCTTGCTGCATCGCCCAATTAGGTATGTCAAATGTATAGATTAGCTTCTCTTCGAAACGAAACTTCTGAATACGCAAGTATATTTCGCCTATCTCAACTTCCTGTCGTACGGTCGTCTCCGTTGATTCTTCCTTCACATTATATCGAAGTAATCTCGCTAACGAGGCAGCCATAACTGAGATTTCGTCCATATCACGCTCTAGTGCCATACCACGAATGGTCTCTAATGAATTGTATAGAAAGTGTGGATTAATTTGTGCTTGCAGCATCTTCAGCTCTGTATCCTTCTGCCGTAAACCCAGCTCAGCAGCCTTCAGCTTGGAGAAGTATATTTCCTCCAATAGTCTGGATAGCCGATCCACCATCTTATTAAAGCCATGCGACAGCATGCCAATCTCATCCTTGGAATTCACGGTGACCTTACCTGAGAAGTCTCCGACCTCGACACGCTTGGTATACTCGTGAAGCTGTTTAATAGGTTTAACTAAGCTTGAGGCGAAGCCAATAACCATTAGATAAGCAATAATCATGAATATAACGGTAGTGAACAAAATCGTCCTTCCGATATATTCGGTTCCTCTCATTAGTTCATCGTAGGGAATAGACGTTACGATCTGCCACTTCAATATATTACTCTGACTGAATGTCAACAGACTCTTAGGCTGTATGGCCGATATAATCGAGCCGCTCGTACTTGCATGCATGGCTGTTATATCAACGGAATTACCCTTCTGCCCAATTCTTGTGTAATCCGGATGATATACGTAGTAGCCCTGCTCATCGAGCATGAATAAGTACCCTGTCTTACCGGGCTGCACCTTGTAAGCGACATCCTGCAAACGTTTATAATTCACATCAATGATCAGCATGCCGAATGGTCTAAGCGTCTGTGGATTGACGATCCGCTTAAAGATCGAGATCACTGGCTGCTCTCCCTGCTCTCTCAGGATAAGACGGCTAATAATTTTCGGTTCACCGCTCGAGGGAATGGATTCATACCAATATTCGTCCTTTAAGCCTAACACAGATTGTCGATCCGCCACATCGGCTGAATCAATGACTTGTATATCGTCAAGAATAATCGTGATATTCACAACGTCCGATCTTGAATAAGCGGAATTCTTCAGTACATTACGCATGCGATAAACCATATCGCTTTCTTCTAGCTGTTCAGTGCTTTCAGTTCTGAGAAACTGTACCGTATCGGGATGATTAATGATCTTAAGCGCGTTAATTTCAAAGTCGCGTAAGTAATCCTCCACATAAAGCTGAACCTGATCAATAATCTGCAAGCTATAATCACGCGCCTCATCTTCTAGGACATCAGAGGATTCGTGGTAGGAAATCAAGCCCACAAACAACATCGGCAATACAACCAGTAGCGCGGAGAATACTAATAGCTTCTTCATAAGTGACAAATCTCTTAACAGTAATATTCGGAAAATATGTTCACGACGAAGTATCCTGCGCCACACGGCTGCTCACCTCCAAGCTGTCATCATCTGAGAAGTTGGCAAAAGAGGCTCATATCAGAGCCTCTCCTACCTAATGCTTATTCATAAAGTTTATCATAAATAGGATTAACGAGCGGCATTAATTGCATCAAGAACTTCTTTGAACTCTGCAGTGTTAGCCTCGATTACTGGCTTAGCAGCATCCTGCCAAGGCTTTACGTCTGTAACTTCCGTAATTGTTGCTCCTGCTGCACGTACTGCATCCTCAGATACCTTCTCATAGGCTGCCCACTCAGTGCGTTGGAAGTCAGTGGATTCCAGAGCTGCCTCTTTGATAATAGCTTGATCCTCTGGGGATAATTTATCCCAAGCGGTCTTCGACATCATAAGCACTTCAGGTACACGTTGATGACTATCAAGAATGTAATGCTTGGCAACCTCATAGTGCTTACTGGAGAAGTAGCTTGGATAATTGTTCTCCGCTGCATCGATAACTCCTGTCTGTAGAGCGCTATATACCTCACCGTAAGCCATTGGTGTTGCACTTGCACCCAAGGCATCCATGATATCGATGTTCAATTTATTCTGGATTACACGGATTTTCAAACCCTTCAGGTCTTCAATCGAGGTAAGCGGCTTCGTTGAATAGAAGCTGCGTGAGCCTGAGCTGTAGTAAGTCAGACCTTTCAGTCTCGACGTTTCTAAGCTGTCTAACAGCTTTGTTGCGGCATCACCCTTCAGGAACTTCCATACATGATCATCGTTGTCGAAGATGTAAGGTAAGGAGAATACTCCAAAATCCTTATTAAATTCGCCTAGTGGACCTGAGCTAATTCGAGTAAATTCAATAGCACCTAATTGCACTTGCTCGATTGCGGCTTTCTCTTCACCTAATTGCGCTGAAGGGAATACCTCAATTGTAATACGACCAGCTGACTTCTCTTTAACCAATTCAGCGAACTTCATATCCGCTTTCGTCGTTGGATAATCAGCAGGATGAGTCTCGGCAAGGCGGAAGTTATACTTCGGCCCTTCTGCTGCTGGTGCAGCATCACTCTTAGCAGGCTCCTTCGTCGGTGCAGCTGGTTTATTATTCGCATTGTTATTGCCGCCGCATGCCGTTAGAGCCATAACAACCACCAATAGCAGACACATGACACCGACTAGCTTTTTGTTTACAGACATCTTTATTTCCTCCCTTTATATATTGCGATTTCAAGCTGCCTTAATTATATTGAAAGCGCATTCAGCGTGGTATGGGATAATCTTTGCATTAATTTGTGATATTTTGTGTTTAGCTGATGGGTCTATCATCCGTAAACCAGATTTGGTAGCCACATTACAATACCAGGAACGTAGGTTAGTAATAGCAATACTGCAACCATTACAAAGAAGAAAGGAACTAGCGCTCTCGAACCTTTTTCAATAGATACCTTACCAATTGCGCAGCCTACGAAGAGAACCGTGCCTACAGGCGGTGTGATTAACCCGATACCTAAGTTAAGTATGAGAATAATACCGAAATGCACAGGATCCATTCCAAGTGCCGTTACTACGGGGTAGAGAATAGGTGTCATGATTAGAATTAGTGGAGCCATATCAAGCGGTGCACCTAATACTAGCAGTAGAATGTTGATAATTAATAAAATAATGAAGGCATTGTCAGATACCCCCAATAGTACATCGGTCAGCATGGCAGGAATCTTCAAGTACGTTAAAATCCAAGCGAAAGCATTCGAGGAGGCAATTAGGAATAATACCATGGCCACCGTTCGGAATGTCTTCAGGAATATAACCTTTACATGCGATAACGGAAGATCCTTGTAAACGAAGAACGTTAGAATAAATGCATATACACAGGCCATCGCTCCAGATTCTGTAGCAGTGAACCATCCAGATAATATACCACCTAGAATAATTACACCTGTCATCATGGAGAGGAATCCGTCCTTTAGTATCTTCGGTATTTCCTTGACAACTACGGGCTCACCCTTCTCATATCCTCGCTTACGAGCGATTACATAAGAGGTCGTCATCAATCCAGCCAATAAGATAAGGCAAGGAATGATACCTGCTAGGAATAGACTAGATATCGATACGCCTCCTGCAGCTAGTGCATACAGAATCATATTATGGCTTGGCGGCATGACCACACCTTGAATGGCTGCGGAGGATGTAACTGCAACTGAATAATCAGCATCATAGCCCTTCTTCTTCATCATCGGGATCATGACAGATCCAATTGAGGAGACATCAGCAGCTGCTGAACCACTAATATTACCGAATAGCATACAAGCTACACAGTTAACCATTGCAAGCCCACCGCGTATAGCCCCTACTGTTAATTGAGCAAGATTAATTAATCGTAATGCTAGTCCACCTTCACTCATAATCTGACCCGCTAATATAAAGAAGGGAATCGCGAGCAACGTATACGAATTCATCCCCTGTATCATACGTTGTCCGATAATAGCTAGAGGGATTCCTAGATACATTGCTGTGAATAATGAAGCAAGTGTCAAGACCATAGCAATTGGAAAGCGGAGTAGAATCAATCCAATGAAGCTAGCTGCTAAGATAATAACAGCAATCATCGTTGTTGTCATTTAACTGCACCTTCCTCTAGATGCTGATAACGCACCGTATTCACACCGATTAAGTCTAGGAAGGAGTAGAAGCAGATCATGACTCCCGTTATTGGCATGACGATATACATCACACTCACTGGCCATTCTGTCGCAGATAGCGTATTCGCATGCATCATGACAGTGAAATCCCAGCCATAGACGATGAAGTATATACCGAACATGAATGTGCAGCTGCCAATAATCTTATCCATAACTTTGTTCCACGATGCGGGGAATCGGTTCATGAACGCATTCATCGACAGGTGAAGCTTCTCACGAAATCCGATCGCAATGCCGAGAATCGAAAACCAGATTAAGAGTAATAAGGTAATCTCCTCTGACCAGAAGAATACAAAGTTAAATAGCTTACGTGTTACAACCTGCATCGTCACAATGATCGTCATAGCAGCTAATGCACTGAGTGCAAATCCTTCAACAATTCGATCAATCGTTAACGCCACAGCTCTTATCGTTCTCCAAATTTGAAGCATATGTTCATTCTCCCTTCTTGTGCGCCGCACTTTTATTGTAAAGGCTTACACAAAGCATGAACATGGCTGAAATTTGCGTTTAATTTGTAATTTTTTGTGATGGTACATATGGCGGTTTCTTACTTCCATTATCACATCATGCATTCACCGATCCACTGAAAGCACTTTATTTGGGAGAGAGAAGCGTTTTATGTTTAATTGTGTTATTTTTGTGGTGTTTGAATTGCAATAAAAATGAAAGTATTAAGATTTTGTAAAGAAATTAGGCTATTTCTTGTCGAAATAGTTTATACTGTATTCGTTGCATTCATATCAGCTACATACTCAGGGAGGATTAACATGGATTGGCAGGATGTACTTTTTAAATTTGTTGGTGGTCTAGGAATTTTTCTATTCGGAATTAAATACATGTCGGATGGTCTACAGAAAACAGCTGGGGACAAAATGAGGAACTTGTTAGCTACATATACATCTAATCCTCTACTTGGTGTGCTTGTTGGTATCATTGTGACCATATTGATCCAGACATCAACGGGTACAACAGTAATGGCTATAGGTCTAATCAACGCCGGACTCATGACTTTACGACAGGGTATTGGTGTCATTCTAGGAGCTAATATCGGAACTACGATGACAGCATTTATTGTAGGAATCAAGATCGAAAACTATGCGTTACCGATTATTGCTGTCGGTGCATTCCTTCTCTTCTTCATGAAGAAAAAATCATACCAATATATGGGACAAATTGTATTCGGGTTTGGTACATTATTCCTTGGACTAGCGACCATGGGCGGCGGACTCAAGCCACTCCGTGAATTACCTATCTTCACTAACTTTATGGTGGACTTATCGCACAATCCTGTATTGGGTGTTATCGTAGGAACGGTGTTCACCATGATAGTTCAGAGCTCGAGTGCAACAATCGGAATTCTACAAACACTTGCTGATGAAGGCATTATCAATCTCCGTGCAGCATTACCCGTGCTATTCGGTGATAATATCGGGACTACAATCACAGCAGTGCTCGCAGCAATTGGTGCAACAGTAGCCGCCAAACGAGCTGCGCTTGTTCACGTCATCTTCAATATAACAGGAACGATTCTATTCACGCTTGCACTAACTCCTGTTTATCGCTTCGTTCTGTGGTTAGGCGACGATGTGAATATCCGGATGCAGATTGCCTATGCACATGGTACTTTCAACGTTACGAATACACTGATCTTCCTGCCATTAGTGCCTGTATTAGCTTGGCTTGTCACGAAGATAATACCCGGTAAGATGCAGGAAATTGAATTTAAACCTAAGTTTTTGGATCCTCGATTATTAGAAACGCCATCTATTGCCTTGGGACAAGCCCAGCATGAAATCCTACGAATGGGAGGTTATGCAAGGGAAACCCTGCAAGATGCCTCTAATTATTTCTTTACCAAGGACGAGAAGATCGCTCAGCTCGCATTTCAGAAGGAGCAGCTTGTTAATGAATTAGATCGCAAAATTACAGCCTACATGGTGAAAATTCATCAGAATGGTTTACCAGAGGGTGAATCCGGAATTGCATCCACCTTGATGCAGACGATTAATGATATTGAACGGATCGGCGACCATGCCGAGAATATCGTGGAATTGGCTGAATCCAGCATTGCTAATAAGGTTGACTTCTCAGAGGATGCACTGCAGGATCTTAGGAAAATGCTAGAATTAACTGATAAAACAGTCGAGACTGCACTGTATGCTCTTGAGCATAATGATAAGAAGGCAGCTACACTTGTATTGGAGTATGAGTCGGAGCTGGATCGTATGGAGCGGTTGTATCGCCAAGGACATATTAATCGGTTGAATGAAAATCTATGCACAGGGAATTCAGGTGCAATCTACATTGATATCCTAAGTAATCTTGAGCGTGTAGGCGATCATAGTAAGAATATCGCCCAGTATATTCTATACGGGGAATAAGAACGACCGCTAATAAGAATGGGGGCTGTCCCAGTCATTTAGACTTTTGGGACAGCCCCACCATTCATTCCTTGTGTGGTCCTATATATTAACCATTACCCGTTTACCTGCCTTGAACGTAGCCAGTTGTTGAAAACCAATTCCTTTCAACAAATCGACTGCAATATCCAAATTCTGCGATAGACGTGTTGGCTGATGAGCGTCAGAGCCTACCGTCAACGGCACATTCCTCTCCAAGCAATATTGTAATATTCGAAGGCTTGGGAACATCTCCTCACACGGCATACGCAGCCCTGAGGCGTTAAGCTCGATTGCCAAATCATTATCCTTAATGATATCCACAGTTTGTTTCTCTACGTCCCACATATCTACTTCTGGTATTTTTCCGAAACGTTTAATGACATCAAGATGCCCAAGATAATGATAAAAGCCAGTACTCGCTGCCTTCTGCACCATCGAATAGTAGTGCTCATATACATCAGCTACACGACGCCCCTCCCAGCCATGCAGCTGGCGAGAGTCCGAGATATCCCATTCTCCGAGAAAATGGACCGAGCCAATCACGTAATCCCATGGATAGCTGGTAACAATACGCTCGATCTGCTCCTCATAGCCCTCAATGTAGTCGCCTTCTAGTCCGATCCGAATATCAATCTGTTCCTTATATTGCTCCTTAAGGTATACACATTCTTCGAAGTACCTCGACAATTCATTCATGGGCATAGCCATTCCCGTGTAATAGGTAGCAGGATCCACATGTAACAATGGCATATGATCGGATAATCCCAGCTGATCTAAGCCAATTTCAATACCCTGTAGCACATATTCCTCCAATGAACCGATCGCATGACCACAACGAGCATGATGAGTGTGATAGTCTATGAACATCGTCGTCGTTACTCCACCTTCTTCTTCAGATGTCGATTGCTTAGCTCTTCCAATACAGCTTCTAGGGACAGACCACTCTCACGCCACAGCACCATTAGATGAAATATTAGATCAGAGCTCTCATAACGAAGCTCTTCTTTATCGCGATTTTTCGCAGCAATGATAACCTCAGCTGTTTCCTCGCCAACCTTTTTCAGTATTTTATCAATACCCTTCTCGAACAGGTAAGTCGTATACGCACCCTCTGGACGAAGCTCGTCCCGCTCAGCGATTGTCGCTTGCAGCGTCGACAAGATCATCGCAGGATTGGACGCTAATTCCTCAACCATAGAGGATGGTCCACCTGTCGTTAGGTCAGCCTGCCTATAGAAGCAGCTTTTATTGCTCGTATGACATGCAGCACCCGTCTGCTCTACACCAATTAAGAGCGCATCCGCATCACAATCGTACCTTAACCAGCTGATGGTCTGCGTATGTCCAGAGGTAGCTCCTTTATTCCACAGCTCATTCCGTGAACGGCTCCAGAACCAAGTCTGGCCACTGTTGATCGACTGCTGTAAGGAATCCTTATTCATGTAAGCCAGCATGAGTACATCCTTGCTATTGGCATCTTGAACGATCGTCGAGACAAGTCCCTGCTCATCCCATCGAATTGCTGTCATTAGCTGCTCTAATGTGAATAGCGTCTGTTCCCTATTATTCTGTTCCATCATCTAATTTCCACTCCTCTAAGCTTCAAATGAGCCTTCACTTGTTCAATTGTTAATTCTTTATAATGAAAGATGGTGGCTGCTAGACCAGCATCTGCGTGACCTTCCTCGAATACGTTGAAGAAGTGTTCAGCCGTCCCCGCTCCACCAGAAGCAATAACCGGGATCGAGATTAGATCAGAGATCGCACGAGTGAGCTTAATATCGAACCCATCCTTCGTTCCATCCGCGTCCATACTTGTTAGGAGAATTTCACCTGCGCCTAAGCTCTCGATCTGCTTCACCCACGCCAATGCGCGAATACCGCTTGGTGTTCGTCCACCGTGAGTATAAACCTCCCACTCACCCCATGCTTCATTGTACTTCGCATCAATGGCGACAACAATACACTGCGAACCAAATCTGCGCGCTCCATCGGATATGAGCTTAGGGTTGTTCACAGCTGCTGTATTGATACCAATCTTGTCAGCACCTGCCCGAAGCAGCCTCGTCATATCATCGACATGCGAGATACCGCCACCTACCGTGAACGGAATTGTGATTTCACCTGCTGTTCTCTTCACGACCTCCACCATCGTGGAGCGACCCTCTACGGAGGCTGAGATATCTAAGAACACAAGCTCATCAGCACCCTCCTTATCATAGATCGCCGCTAGCTCTACAGGATCTCCTGCATCTCGCAAATTAATAAAATTTACGCCTTTAACAACTCGGCCATCCTTCACATCTAAACAAGGTATAATTCGTTTGGCTAGCATTTGAATTCTCCTTCTGGGCGGAGCATGTTACAGTAGTCAACTACTTCTCTGTAGGACAGCTCACCGCCGAATATATCTAATGCACTGCCAATGGTGATATCCAGCTTCCCTGCAGTTAGTTCATTGAATAATTGCAAATCATCTATCGAACGTGCCCCACCAGCGTAAGTCGTCGGTATTCTAACCCATTCGGCCAGCTGCCGAGCTAAGGATTGCTGCACTCCTGTGCGCTTGCCTTCTACATCCACAGCATGAACTAAGAATTCATCACAATAACCTTCGAGCTGATTAATGTTTACTTGATTAACTTCAAAGTTACTATAGGTCTTCCATTGATTCGTAACCACGACCCATTTACCATCCAGCTCCTTGCAGCTCAAATCTATGACTAAGCGTTCTTTACCGATTCTCGCAACGATGTTATTTAAATTCGCGCTATTCAGCTCACCATTCTGAAAGACATAAGAGGTAACAATGACATGAGAGGCTCCCAATTCTAAATATCGCTCAGCATTATCCGCTGTGATACCTCCGCCAATTTGCATGCCACCCGGATATGCAGCAAGGGCCTCAGCCGCTGCGGCCTCATTACCCTCCCCTAGCATAATGATATGTCCTCCACTTAGCTGATCCTGCTTATACATGGACGCATAGTAACCAGGGTCCCTATCACTCACAAAATTCTCAATGACATCATTGCTAGAAGCACTTAGCGTTTCACCTACTATTTGCTTCACTTTCCCTTGATGAATATCAATACACGGTCTAAATCGCAATGGATCTCTGCCCTTCTACACTTTATTTAAGTCTTATTTAAACGATTGCTAGCTTCAAGAAATTTTTTAACAAATGCATACCAATATCACCGCTCTTCTCAGGATGAAATTGCATGCCGTATATATTGTCATTACCTACGATAGCCGTTACAGCTTGATGGTAGTCTGTTGTGGCTAGCAAATCCGACTGACGCTGTACATTCGCATGGAAGGAGTGCACAAAGTAGACATAACCTTCCTCCACTCCTTGGAATAATGCACTCTCTTGATTAAATTTCAATCGATTCCAGCCCATATGTGGAATCTTATAGCTTCCTCGGAATCGATTAACTTCACCTGGAAGCAGCCCCAGCCCTTCATGGGTACCATGCTCTTCACTCTGTGTGAACAATAGCTGCATCCCTAAGCAAATCCCGAGCAGCGGCTTGCCAGAAGCAGCATATCGTCGGGTAATCTCATCAAGACCTGTTAGCCGTAAATTCTGCATTGCATCACCGAAGGCTCCAACCCCGGGAAGAATCGCTCCTGCAGCAGACATAATCTGCGTGTGATCTGCAGTAATTACAGCCTCGTAACCGAGCCGTTCCACAGCTTTACTCACACTATGCAAATTGCCCATGCCGTAATCGATAATGGCTATCAATTGCTAGAGCACTCCCTTCGTAGAAGGAACACCTTGAACTCGTGGATCTATGGAGGTTGCTTCATCCAGGGCTCTGCCGAGCGCCTTGAAGATAGCTTCTACCATGTGATGCGTATTGTGACCATAATGGACGATGACGTGAAGCGTGATCCGTGCCTCAAGCGCAAATTTCCATAGAAACTCATGTACCAGCTCTACCTCGAAGCTGCCAACTTGTTTAGAAGGGAATTCTGCACGATACTCCAGATGAGGGCGATTACTCACATCAATGATGACCTGTGCCAGAGCCTCGTCCATTGGTACGAATACGCTCGCATAACGACGAATACCTCTCTTGTCACCTAACGCCTTCAACAGGGTCTGCCCAAGACATATACCAATGTCCTCAGTTGTATGGTGATCATCGACCTCAATATCGCCCTTGGCAATGACATCAAGATCAAACTTGCCATGCTTCGTGAATAAATCCAGCATGTGATTAAGGAACGGCACATCTGTCTCCAATGAGCTAATTCCAGTTCCGTCAACGCCAAAAGTCAGCTGAATATCCGTTTCATTCGTTCTGCGCGAAACAGATGATGTCCTTACTACATTGTCTACTTGTTCCTTATTCGCCATTGAGAGCTCCCTCTTCCTTCATACGGATTTCGATAGCACGGGCATGACCTTCAAGACCTTCATGCCTTGCCAGTGTCATAATTGCATCACCGTTTGCCATAAGCGCTTCCTTACTATAGTAAATCAAGCTTTGCTTCTTGAGGAAATCATCGACATTAAGCGGTGAGGAGAAACGAGCTGTTCCATTCGTTGGCAGAATGTGATTAGGTCCGGCGTAATAATCACCAACGGCCTCTGCGCTATAAGAACCAAGGAATATGGCACCTGCATTCACAATCTGACCAACATACTCTAATGGAGAGTTCAGCATAATCTCAAGATGCTCAGGCGCAAGTCGATTAATGACCTGAATGCCTTCTTGCAGATCATTGACTAGTAAGATTACACCATTATTCTCGATCGATTGAACAGCTATATCACGCTTTGGTAATATGGCTAACTGCTTCCCAACTTCAATGCGAACCGCCTCCGCAAGACGAGCTGATGGCGTGACAAGAACAGCCGAAGCCATCTCATCATGCTCCGCCTGCGATAGCAAATCTGCTGCAATATAAGCCGGATTCGCAGTATCGTCCGCAAGCACAACAATTTCACTCGGTCCAGCTATGCTATCTATATCAACAACACCGAATACATACCGCTTAGCTAAGGCGACGAATATATTGCCCGGTCCTACAATTTTATCAACAGGTTTAATCGACTCTGTCCCATAAGCAAGGGCAGCAATAGCTTGTGCCCCACCAATCCGGTACATCTCCTTCACACCCGCTTCTGCTGCGGCTACTAAGATATAAGGATCAATACCTTCCTTGCCGCCTGTAGCGGGAGGAGTAACCATGACAATCTCCTGTACGCCAGCCACCTGTGCAGGTAGAACATTCATCAGCACAGACGACGGATAAGAAGCCTTACCACCTGGAACATAGACACCTACCCGTTGCAGAGGGCGTATCGTCTGACCAACCATTGAGCCATTCGGTTGAAGATCAAACCAGGCATTCCGCTTCTGCTTCTCGTGAAATTCTCGAATGTTATGAGCCGCCTGGCGAAGCGCTATAAGGAAAGCATGATCTACCTGCTCGTAGGCTGCTTGCAGCTCCGCTTCTGCTACTCTGAAATCCGCTAGCTTAACCCCATCGAATTGCTCCGTAAACCTTCTAACAGCAGCATCGCCTTCATTACGTACAGCTGTAATCAGTTCCTTAACTGTCTCATTCTGCGCTTCAGTACCATATTCAACAGCTCTCGTAAAAGTAAAATCCTCAGCCGACATTATCTTCATATCGCGTCATTCCTCCGTTCACTTCATCAACTTATCTATAAGCGTATCGCCAATTGCAGACGATCACATAACGCTTGAATCGTTTCGTTCTTCATTCGATAACTAACACGGTTAGCAATGAGACGGGATGTTACATCGAACATCTTCTCCATCTCTAGCAGTCCGTTATCACGAATGGTCTGCCCGGATTCGACCATATCCACAATACGATCAGCTAAGCCAATCATTGGCGCTAACTCAATCGAGCCGTTCAGCTTAATAATCTCCACCTGTTGGCCAATTTCGCGGAAGTAGCGCGATGCTACGTTCGGATACTTGGTTGCAACTCGCGGATGCATGACAGGCTTCCAGTCTGGCATGCCGATGACCGACATCCGACACCTGGCAATGCCAAGATCTATTAATTCATAGACAGCACGGTCCTCTTCCATCAGAACATCCTTACCAACGATACCTATATCCGCTACACCATACTCCACGAAAGTAGCAACATCCGCCGGTTTAGCCATAATAAACTCTAGTCCAGCCTCTGGTAACGGAAGGATCAGCCTTCGTGACTCATCGAAATCCTCAGGTATCGGAAAGCCCGCTTCCCGAAACAGCTTCGATGCTTGCTTATATATTCTGCCCTTTGGCATTGCAACCTTTAATATCTCTTGCCCCATTGTTATAACACACACCCTTATATCTATGAATTAGAATTGAATACTGAGATTTATCCAAACTGAATGATTTCACGATAAATGCCACCATCATAATGGTATCTACCATCATCCGAAACATTCATATTCTCTGCAGCAGTGAGATTCTCTGTATAGCGGGTTTCAACCATGTACCCTTGCTTCAAACGTAATTCCAAAGCCTTCTGTACTGCTTCCGCGCGTTGCTTACGATTATATACAATCAATACACGGTATGGCGCATCCTCAGGATCATCAAGCGCTACCTGCATAATCCGGTTTGTAGCAAGCGCGAATCCTGTCGCTGCTGCAGGCCTTCCGAATAATTCCAGTAGGTTATCATACCGACCACCACTGCATACAGGAAAGCCTAAATCAGCTGCATAGCCTTCAAAGATCAAGCCCGTATAGTATGAAAAATTGCCAATCATCGTTAGGTCAATGAGTACATGATCACTTACACCATAAGCATTGAGCACATCCCAGACCTCGCATAGATGGCGCAAGGAAGCCAGTGCTTCCGGATCCTTTGTCATCAATTCAGCATGGCTGCAAACTTCCTTGCCGCCACGAAGCCTCAGAATACGCTCCAGCTCGAGTTTAACCTCATCGCTTACAGGAACACTTCCCAAGCTGTGTCGGTAGCCTACATAATCTCTCTTGAGTAGACATTCCTTCAATATCTGCTGCTCCTCTGGGAAGCGATCTAGGGTGGAATCGAATAACCCGTTTAGGAAACCAATGTGTCCAAGTGCAATCTTGAATTCAGTTACGCCTGCCGCCTTCAGACAAGCCACGGCTAGCGCGACAACCTCAGCATCAGCCTCAGCGGATCCATCACCGACCAATTCTACGCCTGTCTGGAAGAATTCTGCCTCTCGACCCGCTTCCTCCTCAATTGCTCTGAACACATTAGAATGGTGTGATAGCCTTAGTGGTAAAGCTTCTTCCTTCAACAAAGAGGCAACCACTCGTGCAATTGGTGCTGTCATCTCTGAACGTAATACCAATGTTGTTCCCCGTTTATCCAGCAGCTTAAACAGCTTCTCATTAGCTGTAGAGCTCGCTACACCAACGGTATCATAATATTCCAGTGTCGGAGTCATAATCTGCCGGTAGCCCCAGCTCTTCATGCATGCCAGCACATTCCACTCAATCGTTCTTAGCTTGTTAACGGCCTCCGGCAGGTAATCCTTTACGCCGCCTGGCTTTTCGAATACTCTTGGCTTAGTCATCGTCAAATTCAACTCCACTTATTTTTGAAAATACTTTATCGCGGTAACTTGTTACCATATTACCATATTAGATCCATAAAGGATACCCATTATTTTACCATACTCAAGAATTCAACGTCAAAAAACAAGAAAAACACCCTAAGGCGTCCGAATTTCCATACTTATAAGGTACTGACTCTCAGTTGGTGCATAAAGTGAATTTTGCACACCTAAGATAGATGCGCAGAATCATCTTCCCCAGACTCGCGTATCACACGCAGCGGATTACCTCCAACAAATGTGCCAGCCGCTACATGCTTATGTACAATGGAACCAGCCGCAACAACAGCACGATCACCAATCGTAACTCCAGGTAAAATTGTCGTATTCGCTCCAATCATCACATGTGAACCAATGTTCACATCACCTAGTCGATATTCACCGATTAGGTATTCATGGGTTAGTATCGTCGTGTTATATCCGATAATCGTATTATCCCCGATATGTATACGTTCGGGGAAGAATACATCCACCATGACCATGAGCGCAAAGGCTGTATCCTTCCCAACCCTCATCCCTAGCATATGGCGATAGATCCAGTTCTTCGTGGATAATGACGGACAATATCTACTGAACTGAATGCAGATGAAATTTCGCACTCCCTTCCATCTGCTTACAGTTCGATAAATTTGCCACAGCGCATTCGCTCCCTCAACCTCATAACGCTCTGTATTCCTCAACATATTTCCCTCTCTAGACCAACAATATCGTACAGATCCCTCATATCGTTCAACATCCAGTCCGGGTTGTAGACAGCAAGCGCTGCTGAGCCCTTGAGCGACCATGCTACGCCTGCTGACCAAGCGCCTGCTTGTTGGGCAGACACGATATCGAATGAACTATCGCCAACCATGATTGTTTCCTTAGGATCAGCTTCAAGCCCTATCATTGCCCGTTGTACCGGCTCGGGATGCGGCTTGGCATGTTCAACATCATCAAGCGTTATAACTGTTTGCATGTAAGGAAGCAGATCAAACATCTGCAGTACTCGATTGGTCGAGTCGCGCATCTTAGTCGTAACTACACCCATCTTGATTCCCTGCTGAGAGAAGGCATGTACAACATCATTCACGTAAGGGAACACGCTTACCATCTCATCATGCCGCATCAGGTTATATTTCCTATAATCTGCTACCTGCTGATCTACATTCGTTCTACCGGTAAAGTATTGGAATTGATCAACCAATGGTCCTCCCATCTTCGGGATCAGTTGATCGCGTGTAATCTGCATGGCTAATCTGTCATTCAACACGTGTAGAAAAGATTCAATAATTAATTCATTCGTATCTACTATCGTTCCATCGAGGTCAAACAACACATTCTTGATCATAAGAAGGGCTTTCCTGGTCGAATTCGTTCTTGATGCGCAGGCTGTGAATCATCTTTCACTGTGTTAGAATTCTGTTCGGACTGATTTCCACTCTGATCCCGTGTTGGCTGGATATTCTCCTGTTCAACGATAGTCGGCGGCAGGCTGGATGCATGGGTTTCCGAAGAACCGGCTCCTTCATCAGACTCACCACTTCCCCCGAAGATGATAGGATCTGAGTATTTATCGTCTGCGTAGCCCTTACTTCTGCGAATGTATATCATAATAACTGCAGCAATAATGATGAATATTCCGATTAGCTGTGCAATTCGCACATTCCCCCCACCTTCAGGGAGATTACCAGGCTCAAACAGAAGCTCCATTGGCGTCCATAGACCATTCACAAAGGATGCAAGCCATTCTGGACCATGGAAAGCTAGACTATCTGTTCGAAGACCCTCTATGTAGAAACGACCAATTGAATACCAGATAAAATAACTGAAGAACAATTCTCCTGCTCGCAAGAAAGGTCTTCTCCGCAGTAATAACAATAATCCAAGCCCTAATATATTCCATATCGATTCATATAGAAAGGTAGGATGGAAAAAAGCCGACACTCCATCGTATGTAATTTCCATATGATTTACGATCCAGTTAGGCAAATGTAAAGTATCACTTAGAAAGCTCCGTTCTACGATACCGCCATGCGCTTCTTGATTAATGAAGTTACCCCAACGGCCGATGATCTGTCCGACAATCAAACCTGGAGCGGCAATATCTGCAATCCGCCAGAAATTCACTTTCTTCATGCGTGTATAAATTAGCCCTCCGATTACAGCACCAATAAGAGCTCCGTGTATCGCGATTCCACCATGCCATATTTTGAATACTTCAATAAAGTTGTTCTGGTAATCCTCCCATTGGAAAGCAACATAATAAATTCTGGCTCCAATAATCGCTGAAGGAACACCAATAAGCACTAAATCCATGAAGAAGTCCGGCGAGATCCCAAACCGTTTACCTTCACGAATGCACATTAATAATCCCATTAATGCAGCAGTACCTAGAATAATTCCGTACCAGTGAATCTTTAAACCTCCAATCGCTATTGCGACGGGGTCTAGTATTAAAGGTAGCATAGTATAGTATCAAACCCTTCTATTCATAATCATCGTGCTCTTCTGAGATCGATTCCGTTAGTTTATTCGTAAATTGTAGAGCAGCATTGTAGCCCATCCGCTTCAATCGATAGTTCATCGCAGCCACTTCAAGAATTACGGCAAGGTTTCGACCAGGTCTAACTGGAATAGTCACTAAGGGGAGATCTGTATCAATGATCTTCGTCGTTTCCTCATCCAATCCTAGGCGATCATATTGCTTATCCTCCTGCCAGGTTTCCAATCGAATGATAAGCGTAATCTTCTTCTCATTACGAATCGCACCCGCTCCGAACAATGTCATGACATTAATAATACCTACACCCCTGATTTCCAGAAGATGCTTGATTAGATCAGGTGCCGTTCCATATAATGTATTATCTGCAGTTTGACTAATTTCAACAGCATCATCGGCAATTAAGCGATGTCCTCGTTTGACAAGCTCTAGCGCTGTCTCACTCTTACCAATACCGCTTGTACCTGTGATTAGCATGCCCACTCCGTAAACATCGACTAATACGCCATGTATCGTAGTCGTTGGAGCTAATTTACTCTCAAGAAAGCCAGTAATTCGACTTGACAATAAAGTGGTCGTCCCTGTGCTGCTTCTTAATACAGGGAGATTCTTCTCTCCTGCCACCTCTATTAGCTCATTCGGCACATCTAAGCCACGGGTTACAATTATACATGGTGTAGCATCGTCACATAATAGCTTCATTCGTTCTCGCTTCTGATCAGGCAGTAGCTGCTCAAAAAAACTAAGCTCTGTCTTACCTAACAGCTGAACACGCTCCTTGGGATGGTAGGCAAAATATCCTGCCATCTCTAATCCTGGGCGGTAGAGATCGGCAACTGAAATGAGACGCTTTAACCCTTCTTCACCTGTAACAACTTCCATCTGAAATCGGTGTGCGAGCTCAGATACTTTTATTTTTTTAGGCATCCAGTACGACTCCTTTTTTTCTGCTTATGTAGGACGATGCTGTATCATACCAATGGTAATGCATAACGGGCTTTTTATCAACTAAAAAGGCTGCCCGCAGGCAGCCCCTTATACTATATCTGGTAATTAGTTATTGAAGAATATCGTTTTTTCTGTCTCAACATCGAAGATGTGTACTTTGTTCATATCGATTGCTAATTTCACATTCGTGCCTTCGACTAATCCTGAACGACCATCAACACGAGCAATTACTGTCTCATCAGAAATCCCGTCTAGGTAAAGATACATCTCATGACCTAGGTTCTCAGATACTTCAATGTGTGCATCGATGATACTATTCGGGGAAGCCTCCAAGAAGATTGGCTCTTGGTGAATATCTTCAGGGCGAATTCCTAGAATAACTTCTTTCTTAGCATAGCCGCCATCACGAAGGATCTTACCTTTTCCTTCAGGGATAGCTACATTCAAGTTTTTAGATTTGAAGCGAACTACTCCGCCCTCATCGGACAAGACACCTTTGATAAAGTTCATAGAAGGAGATCCAATGAAACCAGCAACGAACAGGTTCACTGGGTTATTATAAACTTCAGATGGTGTGGCAGCTTGCTGTACATAACCATCCTTCATAATAACGATACGAGTACCCATTGTCATAGCTTCAATCTGGTCATGCGTTACGTAGATAATTGTAGTTTCAAGACGCTTGTGAAGCTTGGCAATCTCCGCACGCATCTGTACACGAAGCTTAGCATCAAGGTTAGACAATGGCTCATCCATTAAGAATACTTGCGGCTCACGAACGATAGCGCGTCCCAAGGCAACACGTTGGCGTTGACCACCTGAGAGTGCTTTTGGTTTACGATCTAACAAATGCTCTATATCAAGAATTTTAGCTGCTTCACGAACACGTACATCGATATCAGCCTTTTTGAATTTACGCAATTTCAAACCGAAAGCCATATTCTGATAAACATTCATATGTGGATACAATGCATAGGATTGGAATACCATTGCGATGTCGCGGTCCTTAGGTGCTACGTCGTTCACAAGACGATCACCAATATACAATTCACCTTGAGAAATTTCTTCAAGTCCTGCGATCATACGAAGTGTAGTGGATTTACCACAACCGGATGGTCCTACAAGAACCAAGAACTCCTTATCTTGAACTTCAATATCAAAATCAATTACAGTTGGTGTTGGGTTACCTGGGTAACTTTTGTATATGTGACTTAATCGAACGCCTGCCATCTAGTTTTCCCCCTAAAAAATTTTTTGTTGACCACACTAGTGGTCGATAAAATGACTTGTAAGTATATGCACTTCAATATAGTCATATCATACCCTACACAAATATCATTGACCATACACATAATTCACAAAAAAATTACTTTCTTTTCGTTACTTTGTACAATTGCAAAGCCAGCTTGACATGAATGGCCTGATTAAAGGAGCGAACATCAAGCCCAGTCTCCTGTTTAAATTTGTCTAAGCGATATAATAATGTATTGCGGTGAATGAATAGCTTCTTGGCCGTTTCACTTACATTACAATCTAGCTCGAAGAAAGATTCCAGTGTCTGTGTAGTCTCAGCATCCATGAAGAGATCTACACGCTTGAATACTTGTTCGATGAATGTAAGCTTATCCGCTAGTGGAATCGGCGCAAGCAGCTGATCCAGATACAATTGCCATGGCAGATGGATGTACTGACCATCACGCTGCATTCGTCCAATATTAATCGCTTCACGAAGCTTTCTGACAACCGAGGGTAAGGATTGGGCAGGCACCATGGGGTAATAAGTGGATACATGATAATCACCAACCCACTCACTCGACATCATCGTGTGAAGCCCCGAGCATAATGATGTTAATGCATCCTCTACACTTTCCTCTTCGAGAACCTCGTCTTCACGATCCATTATAATCAATGACTCCGGCCCAAGAATCAACCATTCCTTGTCCAATAACGGTATTAATAACACATCTGTATCGAAGAAAGAATCTAATAATTTCTTCAGCTCATTGTAATTCACATGATTTTTATTGGCATACTCACAATATAGCAATAAAGGGATTTTCTTCGCATACAGCGCAGATAAACCAGACAGCTGCTCGGGTGGCTCTGATCCTAATAGTGCGCTGTCTCGAAGATGCTCTTCAATCCAGTCCCGTATAGAAGCAGCCTGCTGCTCGTCATCCGAATTCACGCTTCGCGATAAAGTTCTGTCTGCTGTACGAAGAGTGTCAATTGCCAGAACAACTAATTTACGTTCTGATTCGGTGACTAGAGCACCTTCAACAGATAGAACATGAACCTGACTTCCTTCTACATATAGCTGGAAGCTTAACCTGCCGCCCTGCTCTATCCAATCCACCAATTCTCCAGAGCGATTCCGCTTATTTCGAGTCTCTGTCTGTCTCGGCCAATCCTGTAAAGGTATCTGAGAGTAGCGGAATGGTGTATCCAAGATGATCTCAAGCCGTGCTTTCACGTGATCCACATTCATTCGGATCCCTCTCTCCTATCAAATTTACATTGAGTCTATTCTAACATAATTGCCTGCACAATGGATAACCATGTCAATATGCTCACCCATGCATAACCGATGCTCTAGAAGGGAAACTTGAGTTTGTTAACTCAATTGGAGAAGGACGGGATTTCACGATGAGCAACAATAAGAAGAAGAAATTAACACCTACCCAACAGGAGTATCAGCAACTGGCTAAACGTATCGAGCCCAAACGCCCCGTTCTAAAAAATTGCTTAAGGGCATTCTTGGTTGGAGGCATAATATGTCTCATCGGACAAGCCATTCAGCTGTCCTTCATCGAATGGGCCGGTTTTGACAAGAAGGAAGCAGGTAACCCTACAGTGGCAATATTAATTCTAATTTCAGTTATTCTAACTGGATTAGGTGTTTATGACAAAATCGCTCAATGGGCAGGCGCCGGTTCAGCAGTCCCTGTTACTGGCTTCGCAAATTCTATGGCTTCTGCCGCTATTGAGCATAAAAGTGAAGGGCTAGTATTAGGAGTTGGAGGCAAGATGTTCAAGCTCGCTGGACCGGTCATTGTTTTCGGTGTCGTTGCCGCGTTTATTATTGGGATTCTTCACTTAATCTTTCACCCAGAGCTTGCTGCTGGAGGTGGCAAATAACGATGCTTCATGGAACACAAAGCTGGATCTTTAACAACAAGCCTGCTATTCTTTCTACCGCAGCTGTCGTCGGACCCTTCGAAGGACGAGGACCATTGGCAGAAGACTTCGATCGCATACACGGGGAACTTATGCTAGGTCAAGAAAGCTGGGAGAAGGCAGAACGAGCGTTATTAGAAGAATCCACCCAGCTGGCTTGTGAGAAAGCGAATATACGGAAGGAGCAAGTTAATTTCTTGCTAGCAGGGGATCTGTTGGATCAGATTATATCAAGCTCATTTGCGGCAAGCACATTAGCTATCCCTTTCATAGGCTTATTCGGTGCATGCTCCACCGCTATAGAAAGCCTTGCCTTAGCAGCGCTACTAGTTAACTCAGGGGCTGCACATTATGCATTAGCCGCTACATGCAGTCATAATGCTAGTGCAGAGAAGCAATTCCGCTATCCTACCGAATATGGCTCTCAAAAGCCGCCTACCGCGCAATTTACAGTTACGGGCTCGGGAGCTGCTTTATTATCGGATAAGGGGGTCGGCGGACCGCATGTCACAGCCGCAACAATTGGGCGAGTAATTGATATGGGGATTACAGATCCATTTAATATGGGTGCGGCAATGGCACCAGCAGCTGTAGATACGATTCAGGCACACCTCCGAGATTTTAGACGACAACCCGGTTATTATGATCTAATCGTTACTGGTGATTTGTCCAAGGTTGGACATCAAATCGCCGTTGAACTGCTTGACAAGCATCAAATTCCAATGCAACAAACAGAGTTCAAGGACTGTGGAATGATGATCTATGACTACAATACACAGCAGGTACAAGCTGGGGCTAGTGGTTGCGCCTGCTCAGCAGTCGTAACCTACGGTCATCTCATGAAAAAATTATGGAGTGGTGAATTGAAACGTATATTAGTTGTAGGGACCGGTGCTTTATTATCACCAATCTCCTTCCAGCAAGGTAACAGTATCCCCTGTATTGCTCATGCCGTAGCAATTGAGAGCGGGGTGTCTTGACAAATGTTTATGGATTTTGTGTGGGCCTTTGTAATTGGAGGAGCTATCTGTGTTGTGGGGCAGATTATGTTCGATGTACTGAAGCTGAGTCCCGCTCATACGATGAGCTCTCTTGTCGTTATTGGTGCGATTGTAGATGGTTTAGGCTGGTATGATCCATTCATTGAATTTGCTGGCGCGGGGGCTTCTGTACCCATTACGAGCTTTGGCAACGCGCTTGTGCATGGTGCATTAGCTGAACTCAAGACCCAAGGCTGGATTGGGCTCATAACTGGTATATTCGAGGTAACAAGCGCTGGTATCTCGGCTGCTATTATATTCTCCTTCTTGGCAGCACTGCTCTTCAAGCCCAAGGGTTAGACAATGATATAACATATCAGCGCAGTTAAGCTGCCAATTAAAGCACCAACAATTACATCTATAGGATAATGCAGGCCTAAGTAAATACGAGACCAACCCACCAAGAAAGCGATAATTAATAGTATAGATGTAAGATAAGGGACAACAAATGCAATACTCACACAAGTAGCAAAGACAGCTGTAGTATGTCCCGAAGGAAATGAAGCATCCTTTAACGGCTTAGCAATGAAATGAATCGAATGCTCAACTATATAGGGCCGTCGGCGACGGAAGCTCCTTTTGAGAACTTGGACAAGGATATGACTCGTAACAAGCGCGATCAGACCATTCATCGGATAGTTGTATATGAAGGTAAGTACTAATAATAGGAGGATGCAGAAACTCGCGCCCCCTATGTGTGTGAACAGCTTCATGATACGATCTAACAAGGGTGAACGGTACTTACCATTCAAGATATTGAACACCCTTCTTTCCTGTTCTCTAAACCAATCACCCCTACCCATTCCTGTCATTGTCCCCTTTCATCTGACTGGAGGCTTGTTCTATGCCAAGGACTTAGTCGGAGGCTTCTCCTTCAGCTTATATCCAACATTACGAATGGTAATAATATACTCAGGGTCTCGCGTGTTCACTTCAATCTTCTCACGCAGGTGACTAATATGCACATCAACAATACGCGTATCCTCGAAAAAATGATAATCCCAAACTCCATACAACAATTGTTGACGACTTAGAACCTTCCCTCTATGTTTACACAAGAAGAGCAATAATTCAAATTCCTTCGGTGTTAATTCGATTCGATTCCCGTCGACCAATACATCGCGTTGCTCGGGATGAATACGAATGGAACCAATCTCAATAGGATGCCCAACCTCAGTAACAGTAAATAGTTCAGCCCTCCGCAGTATGCTCTGTATCCGTGAGATTAGCTCTTGCGGACTAAAGGGCTTTGTCATATAATCATCCGCACCAATATCTAATCCCACAATTTTATCCGACAAGTCAGTTAAAGCTGTCAGCATAATAATGGGTGTATAATTGTTCTGTGCACGTAATTTCTGACACACCTGAATACCATCCAGAATTGGGAGCATCAGATCAAGTACAATTAAGCTTGGGCGGAACTCCTTGAGCGCATCAAATACAGCTTGCCCATCATACACACAACTCACTTCATAACCAGCCAATTTTAGATTGAATTCAATTAACCTTGATATGGATGGATCATCATCTACGACCAGAATTCGTTTACTCATACTAACAACCCCCTAAAGAATAGTAAGAAGACTTAGCTTAATCATGAAGTCTCTTCGTTATCTATGAATTAGGATTATGTTAAGCAGAGATTAACTTTTTCGTAAACTACATTTACAAATTATTTACAAATGACATACAATTTGCACGTTCTGTTTATGCTATACTTAGAATAATAACATTAATCATCGATCCTTTATAAAAATTTAGGAGGTTAACCATTCATGCCGCCGAAGAAAGATCCACTAGTCAATCCAATTAATAACGTAGATAACGACGATACAGCTCCTAGGATTACAGATGAATCAGCAGTTTTGAATAATGAAAAAGCAGCTAAGCCCGTAGCCTCTAGAAGAAAACCTTCTCAAACAAGGAGTGCTAAAGCGTCCAAAGCCGTAACGGAGCCCGCGGTGACTACTGCACATGAAGAGTCCACAGATTCCATTGATATCATAGAGCCTAAGCCAATTGAGGCTACTCATATCGAGACAACCGAGTTACCGGATGCGTCAAATCCTATTGAAGCTGCAGATTCTCTGGCATCAAATCCCACATCTGCTGAGCTATCAATATGCTCAAACCAACCCGTTGACAAGAGAGACAGGATCAGCAAAAAGCAACGCAAGGAATCGTATTCAAAAGAGAAGCTTTACATCCGTAACGATTTGCTTAAGCGAATTAAAGCACTTTCTAAATCTAATGGTAAAAGCTTCAAAACTAGCTTCATCAACGATGCTCTAGAAAAATCATTGAATGAGCTAGAAGCAGCCAAGGAAAAACAAAAAGAGGATAATCCCCATTAACCTTGGGCAAATCCTCCTTTTAGTTATGTAACACTAATTATTCTCCAGCTGGCGGTGTGAATGAGCGTCCCGCAAATTCAGCATCTAGCATGAAGAATGCGTTGCTATCCTTATCAATACGCTTCAGCTTATTAATAATCGTATCGAACATTGCTTCTTCCTCAACCTGCTCATCAATAAACCATTTCAAGAATTGCATGGTTGCATGCTCTCTGTCATTTAGGGCTAAATCTGACAGATGATAGATGCGACCAGTCACCATCTTCTCATGCTCGAAAGCATCCTCGAAAACCTCTAAGATTGAATTGAATTCATTATTAGGTGTATCCATACCTGCTAATTTAACTCTGATTCCGCGATCGTTGAGATATTTATAAATTTTCATGGCATGGAATCGTTCTTCCTCAGCTTGAACAATAAAAAAATTCGCAAAGCCATCCAGACTTTCTCCAGAGCAGTATCCTGCCAAGGCTAAGTAAACATGGGCCGAGTAAAATTCGAAATTCATCTGTTCATTTAATGCCTCGGATAATTGTTCGTTAATCATATTTATTCCACTCCTCTGAATTTCTATGATATACATCCATATTCAAATAGCATTATACCATAGTCTTCCACAAGATATTTATTAAGCTAATGAACAATATAACTTTAGCTAATTAATTTTTTAATCTGACCATAGAGAATCTCAGGTGAGGCTCCACATATGACCTCTTTCTTTCCGATCATTACGAAGCATTCCTTCGAGCACAGCTTACAGTTACCCAGACAGTCCTTTTTCGCTTGTTTGATATCAGGATACTCTAATTTCAGTAATTTATACACAGCTTTAGAGCCTAGCTTCATGTTCTTGCAGCAGTATTTGATTTTCTTCACTGAGCATCGCTCCCCTGCTATGACTACTTCATGTCATAGCAATGATAATGGTTATCATTATCATTGTCAACCGTCAATTGTCACCTCTTGTCTTCGTTATGAAGCAAGGCCCCCGCCTTGCGCAGCTCTACCTGTAACTCCTCGTAACGCACTTCAGATGGAGCAATGCCATGCTTGACCGCAATTCCCGCTGCCGTCCCCGCCGCCTGCCCAGTAGCCATACAGCTTGGTGTCAACCGCGTGGTTGCCAAGGCTTCATGAGATGTCGATATACAACGACCAGCTACTAGCAAATTCTCGATCCGCTTAGGAATTAGACTACGATAAGGAATGTCATAAGCCCCATCTCCTTTAACCCAAGCAGCTGTCACTCCTTTACCGGAGGGATCATGGATATCTATCGGGTAACCACTACGTGCGATACAGTCATGAAACACTTTCCCCTGAATGACATCATCTAACTGTAACGTATATAGACCGTCTATTCTTCTGGATTCTCGAACACCGATCTGTGCACCAACCGAAGACAACGATGCTTGTTCAAAGCCAGGCAAGGTTTTCATGAAATCCGCTACCATACGCACCTGTTTCCTGCCAAGAATCTCCGCTTCAGTCAAATCGTTCACATTCGTTGCGTCAAGTCCCTGCACTCGTGTTGTATTGACTAACACTTCATCAGCACCTGGTCCAGTAAAGAACAGCACCTGATCCCGATTGATCGGAAGATCGGCAGCCTGCCAATGCTTATAGTAGCCAAGCACGCCTGACAACGGAAGATCCTTCAGCTCAGCGAATGGTGTTTTCTTATAAAATTCATCAGGGTGATCAAGCATATATTGCTTCACCTTCTCTAAATTTACCCCACGCATTCTGAACTTCATCGTCATAGGCTGCGTCAGCTTGTCCCCATCTCTACCTTGTAAGCACGGGGCTCCTGATAGATGAGCTAGGTCCGCATCGCCAGTTGTATCAATGAATTGCTTGCCTGTAATCTTGAATCGACCTGACTTCGTTGTGATTTCGATAGCTGAAATCCGATGATCAACGGTATGAACCTCATCCATAAAGCTGTGTAGTAGCACTGTCACTCCAGCCTCTCGCAGCATATCGAAGATCATGATCTTATATATCTCTGGGTCATACGGTGTAATCCTATTTACAAATCCAACCGTATCCCGCACATGACCAGGAGAAGCACCTTCAGCTTGTAGTCGGTCGACTATTTCTTGTGCGATACCAGCAATGACCTGCTTACCCTCGACCGTATGAAAGGTCATCCATGGATAAACCAATGCAATCGTAGACATCCCACCTAGAAAGCCATAACGTTCAATCAACAATGTCTTAGCCCCGCTTCTTCCTGCTGCCAACGCCGCATTGATACCGGCAGGTCCTCCTCCGCATACAACAACGTCCATATCCAGCCATGTACTATTCATGCTGATCTCCCCCTATTCGTGTCCTAACCCATTATAATCACCAAGATGAGCTTTAATATAGTTTAAGTTTGGTTTAAAATAGGGCTATCCCGCAGACTGTTGAGAAAGTCAATTGATCGGATTCCAAGTCTGACTTTCTCAACAACCTGATCCCCGCGACTTTATGGAAGGCAGTGTGTATATGGGAACCCGTAAATCATTCACGCTCACAGATTTATCGGACGATCTTGGAATCTCCATACAGACGATATCCAAAGCCTTGCGCGGCTTGCCTGGGATGTCTGAGGAGACACGTAGCCGGATTATACGAGCCGCCTATCTGCGTGGATATCTAACCGTTAAACAAGCCCGCGAGATGGTGAGTCAGGGGATCACACCCTATCCAACCTTTCGCCTGCGCTTCGTGCTTGTTCAATCCAGAGAATCCATGAACTATAATCGGCTATTAACAGCAGGATTGACCGAGAGGTTCAAGCAATTCGATCATCTGCTGGAGAACGATGTATTGGATGAGGATTTGTCTGAGGAAGCCTTCGAGGCTTGGATACAGAAGCGGAATATACGTCATGCCGATGGGCTTATTATCGCCCCTCGTCTTATATCCAGCAGAATGGAACAGCTACTACTAGCCTTACCCCTCGCAAAAGTGCTCATCAACTATCCTAAGCCATTATCTCAGGTAGACAGTGTGGTCTGGGACATCTATGAAGCCATCTGTCAATCGATCGATCATCTTGCCCTTAACGGTCATCGACGAATTATGTATGTTGGGGATATTCGTTCTCAGCGAGGGTATGTCCATCGATGGCAAGCCTTTGAAGAGATCATGTCGGAGCTGGGGATGCCTCCACTCTGGTCATCTTGCTCAGATTTGAATATTAATTATATGAAATACACACCTACAGCCATAGTGGTAGGTATTGATGAAGATTGCGAGATCGTATATCGCGAGCTGGAGAGATTAGGTTTGTGTATACCAGAGGATTGCTCATTTGTTGGCCTGTTGAATGAACAGCCCCTAACGCTTCCTACTATCAGCCGTCCATTACTCTTAATCAAGGAAACAGGTTACCACGCGGCTGATCGGATCCTGTGGCGAATTGCCCATCCCAATCTATCATTCGCACATACTCGCATAACCGGAGGATTCCACATCGGTGATTCGGTGGCCAAGCTCATATAAGATCTCCGTTTAATTAATCGGGTCTCCAGAGCGAGCCGTTTCTGTAATCACCTGGCGTCATATTAACTAGCTGATGGAAGGAACGGTAAAAGGACGCATGATTAGGAAATCCGCTCTTTAAATATACCTCTGTAATCGGAAGATCACTGCCGATAAGCAGTCGCTGCGCCTCCTTCACCCTCATTTTGATCAGATATTCTTTGAACCCGTCACCAATAATTTCTTTAAAGAGATGATAGGTCCGCGATGGACTGAGTGCCACGTGATCGGCCACATCCTGTAAACGGATATTGTCCTTGAGATGCTCACGTATAAACTCGAGTGCGGGGAATATCCGATTAAACGAGCTGACAAGCGCATTCCACTCTCCTTCACTAAGTAGGGAACGGTAATACCTAGCCAGCAATACACAGGATTGCAGCAGTTTACTACGCACCTGACTCCGGAAGCCTAGCTCTCGTCGCTCAAGCTCCTCACCCATCTGTTGGATAAGGCGACCAAGCTCCTGAGCAACCGGCATCTCACCAGGTATTCGGTTACTTACTAGGAAGGGTTGCGAGTTAAAGGGTAATAATAGCTCGGGTTCATCCGTGTCTAATAGGGATGGTCGGAAGAATATGAATAGGTAGCGGCATGACTTGTCTGGATCACAATTTGCGATATGCGGCTGAGCTTGATTAACCACGAAGATATCCCCAGGACGAACAGGATATGTTCGATCCATAACATGGAACCAGCCCTCTCCAGAGATGCATAGACCTAGCTCAGGAAAGGGGTGCCAATGCTTAGAAACCGTGTTGAATGTGATCGTTCGACGTGCCATATCCACGGGAAATGCACTATCTAGCTCCATCATCTCTTTACGCATGACAATCCCCCTCACTTGTTACTTAAACGCTAACGCCCGCATTGGAGCACCTGAGCCATGCTTTACTTTTAATGGAGCGACGAACACATAGGACTCACCGATAATTTCATTCAGTCGCGCCAAGTTCTCAATGATGTTGACCCCGTTGCCGAGCAGTGCATAATGCGCTGGTGCTTGAGATGCTGTGCATCCATCAATCGCTATGGCATCACAACCAACAACCTTAACCCCTCGCTTCACCATGAGCTCAGCGGCCTCACCACTAATACCTGGCCATGCTTTGCTAAATTGTCGACTGACGATTCTAGGTAACCAATACTTATCCCAGCCGAAGTAGAAGAAAACAATATCTCCAGGCTGTATCTGTTCATTCTCTCGCTCCCAAGCTTCGATCTCCTCCACTTGAACAGAATCCGTTTCCGTATAATGCGAGAAATCCAGCGTTAGAGCACGACCGAAAAATTGTGTTACCGGAGTCTCATCCATATATTGATGAGCAGGGTGCCCTTCTTGTATGAAGTGCGCTGTTGCATCCATATGCGTACCACAATGCTCATTAATGAGAAGCTGATATGCCAATGCAATACTCCCTGTTTCAAACGAATCTATTAATGTATGGTAATAACGAGTATGCGATTGCACAACAGGCATATTCTCCTCTAACGTGTGCGATAGATCGATCACGGTCATCTTCGAGATGAGCTCGGTTAATTGCTTTACGTTTGACATAGTACACCACCTTTAATAGATCACAATACTTTATTATCAAATATTATATCCTCACTTTGCGACCCTCGCGAAGACTACGCATAACACCATACAGCATAGCTAGGCTTTTTGCATTATCAGTGCAGTCGGTTGCCGACTTACGATCAGCATTTAACGCTTCGAACATCTCATCGAGACAACCTCCATGCTGCTCTTTCCCCTGATAGGTCATCTCTACATCTACACGACGATGTTTGTTCTCATACACAATCTCATCGGTCGGTATAACAACCTCCGCATAAGGCGCATTACGCCCATCCCAGATGGCGGTGCCTTGCGAGCCAACGACCCTCCAGCTTGATTGCCATGAGGTAGCGGCACCCTCAGCGCAATAACAGCCACGATAGGAATAACAGGAACCGTCCTCGTATTCGAAGGTGATGATTGCAGCTGCAGCTCCAGCAAACCAGGAACCGGCTGGATTAAACGTATGACATTCCACGAATACCGGTTCTTTACCCGTTATAAATCGTGACTGATCGAAGGTATGGATTGACATATCCATGAGCAATGGATTGTCCATCGTTTCACGGTAAGCACCATTATGAAGACCGAGGAAGAAATCTGAGGTCACAAAACCGATCTGTCCAATCGTACCTGATTGGACGAGCTCTCGAAATGCAAACATCTCCTTCAGATATCGACGATTCTGCATGACCGTATACGACTTCCCCAATGATGCTGCAGCTTGGATCATTGCTTCTGCTGCCTCCATAGATGGTGCCATTGGTTTCTCACCGAACACATCGCAGCCTTCCTCCATTGCAGCAATAACTACAGCAGGGTGCGCCTCAAGAATAGTCAGATCGAAGACAAGCGTAGCGCTAGTAGCGCGAATACTCTCCCGAACATCAGTGAATATTGGGCAATCCAACCCATACTTCACCTTAGCGGCTTCCGCATTCTCAGGGTTGATATCGACAAGCCCTACGATGACCGAATCCTCCCTAGTACTCGCATATTCTAACCATGCCTTAGATATATTACCGCAGCCAACAACTACAATTTTATGCTTACTCAAGTTTGATCCAACCTCTCTCCCCATATCCATAATCTCTACACTTCTACTGTTCCTGTAGTAATATACAATGAAACGTACTCATGAATAATTGGGATGTGCAGATGAACTATGATAGATCCTTCACCATCCAGCTCAGTCTTGACTAATTGTATAACCGTATCCTTATATAAACTCCGAACCTCGCCTATCTGTGTTCCTGAGAGCCTTATCCGGACATCAATGCCATGAACAGGTATGGTTTCGAGAATAGGGCGCCGTGGTGTACTTGTCGTATTCACAACATGAAGCACATAGTTACCCTGCTCCGTACCACTATGATTCAAGCTGAAGTGCACGCTTGAAGGGGCATTGCTATCAATGATAAGCTTTTCACCGAGCATATAATCAACCGCATTGCCTAGCAGCTTAGCAAAATCCGCATGGCCATGAATCCAGACATTACGATCTACACCATAAGGGAACAATAAGGATTCGCCTTTCCCGAATGTATTCAATAATGCTGTTGGATATTCAGTCTCCATGCTTCTAAGCCAGGATCGTTCGGGTGGCTGCGGGAATATTTGCGGCACATACGAAATGATTGATTTTGCAGTATTAGATGTTGTGCGCACCAGATATTGTGGTCCCCAGCTTGCGAGAAGCTCTGTATCCTCCAAACCACGTGTTAGTGCGTGCCGTTCCCGAATGAGCTGGTAGCCATAGGTAGAGCTATCCTTAACAACGCCTGTAAACTTACAGCCGAACACATCTCCTAGTCCATAATCCTGTCGTTCAGTCCCGCTTGGTGTGCTTAGTGAGGTTCGGTGTGTAGATAATAACTTACCACCACCGCGTACGTAGCTCCTCACAAGCTCAATCTCGTCATCTGACAGGCATGCAGCATTTGCTAAGATCAACAGCCTCGTAGAGGCTAATGCCTCTTCATTTAATCTATCATCGGTGAGCAGACGATACTGGATATGACGATCGGTTAACACCTGCTCAAGCCCCATGAGATGTGTCATATACCCGTCCTTGCCAAGTATGGCATTGGAAGCACGTGAGTAGAGTACGGTAACCTCTGCAGCCGTTTTTTGAACAGTGAGGATTTCCTCGTGCTGCTCCATGAAAGCATAGACATCCTCAACAAGGAATGCATTGCGCCTATCGTACGTAGCATTCGGATGCTGTCCATTAAAGACACAGTTCCAGAATGAGCCACCCGCACTGATCGCCTCCCACATCCACAGACGAGTTTCCTGCTTCGGTGAAGAGATATAGCGTAGATTGTTATTCGTACCCAGATGGCCGAACAGCATAACTGGAGTCTTCTCTGGAGATAAGCTCTTGAGAAATTTAATTAGTGTAGTCGGACCATTCATCGGCTCATGATCAGCTGTAAATAATGGGGTTACTAAGAAATCGAAATTATCTCTTATCGCATACAGATCATGACCCGTCGACTTGGAGTGATCGTTGTATAGCCCGAATATCTCCGCCGAGAACGCCTTCTCCTCACCATATTTTTTTACAACCGAACGACAATCTCTAAGATGCTCTTCTACACAAGCCGCCTTCCACAATCTATACTCGTCGTAATGGCTGTCGAAGAACTCTCCTCCACGAGGCAGTTCCTTACCCACTTCCTTGTAATAACGATCCGCACAGCTCTTACAATAACAGATGCCAGACTGACTGTATGAATTCTCCCATATCCCATCAATGTCATAGCTCTGAAATAAGTAGTCGATGAACGCATATGCATGCTCATTGCGGTACGTGCTCTGATAGCATGGTTGGAATATAGCGCTGTGTAACGGATTATCTCGAATCATTGGCTCGCCTTGTGCATTCATGCTGAACCAGTCTGGTCTCAGCTCATAGATCCGTTTATCCACCCCACGGAAATCGACTCGAACGACTACCTTAATCCCCTTCTCATGACAAGCCTCTGTTAGATCCCTCAGCATATCCTCATCCGTCATGAATGGGTTTGGATTTGCCGTGACAAGGTTGTGCTTGAAGAAGTCTACAATGCCCCCGCCGTTGATAATGATACAATTTGAATGAATTTGTTCTAGGTATTCAGCTACGGCACGAGCATCGTAATTAACGATATCAGGCTCACGCAATACAGTTTGCATAATTCGTAGTTGCTTCTGATGCCACATCTTGCTATCCGTCATGGTTGGAACCTCCTGAGTGTAGATTAAGGTTATATATAACGACTGTGTACGTCATGAATACTGATACGCCCTGCAAGGTCATCTGCAATATGCGCATTGCTAAGGACGATTTTCGAGTCCCTCATACCGAGTAGGGCAACATCGACATATGGATTGGACAACACAAATTGAATGAGTGCTGGAGTGTAATCGAAAGTATTCTCCGGATTGACCATCTGGACCCAGCGTTGGAACGTACCTGATGTAGGCGTTCGCATCGTAATAATGCCCATACCCGCTTGCTCTGCTTCAAGTAAGCTGCCGAATGGACGGCTTGGCTCATACGGGTGCTGGAATATAAAATTGTAGCAAATCTGCATCGTATCGAAGACACCGCTGCGAATAAATCGGAATACGGTATCGTTGTTGTCTTCACTTGTAAAGCCTATATGCTGCACCAAGCCCTCTTCCTTCAAGCGATGCATCTCCTCAGCTAACCCGCCATCGCTCAGAATATCATCGGCTTGCTGTGTAGTGATGGAATCCCCATGAATTTGAAGCAGCTGAATGCTGTCTCTATGCAGGTTTTTCAAGCTGCTCTCAATTGATTTGCGAAGGGAAGCACGTTGATTGTAGGCTATCTTGGTAGCAATAAATAGTGGGTGGGAGCCACTCTCCTTCACCCCTCTGAGCGCTTCACCAAGCAGCTGCTCACTCTGTCCATTACCGTAACCTGGTGCCGTATCGTAATAGTTAATACCCACAGCAAGCGCGGTCTCGATCGATTCAACGATCCCTCTTCGATCATTCTCATTGGAGGGATCATATGCTTCTAGGTAATTTTTCAATCCCGCAGTCGCTCCGCCGTAGCCAACACGACTGACCGTCAAGCCTGTTCTACCTAATACTGTATATTCCACTCGAGCTTAAGCCTCCTTCTCTATTGTTTCAATCTCCACGACTTAAGGAGATAGTCCGACATGCTATAGCCCTTCTCAAATTCTGGTGAACGGAGATAGTCATCAAGCAGCAGACCGTACTCATCTGTTGCTAGCTCCAATCCCTTCGGGAAGAAAGTAACCGTACGAGAACGTTGAAATTTCTGTTCGATCCATTCCGGTATCACAATGGGCACCGCTTCAGGCGGATTTCCCGAGAAGAATAGCCTCAGAGCGTTCCCACCGATAACCTGAGCGAATTGCTCCTCATTGAAGGCACCTAGAAATTCGCGGAATAGCTCTATTGCCGCATCCGTCCCCTCATTTCGCCAGAGCAGAACCGGGTATTCACTTCCCCACATCAGATGTTCAGGACCACATTGCTCCATCACATACGTGATCCATGCCTTAAATTCCGAATGAGGATAAGCCGACCCACACATACCCAAATTACGCACCAATATGCCATAGAATCGAGGATGACCCATTAGCTCAGCGATTGCACCGCCCATTCGCTCACGATCAGTTATTAAGAAATTAGGATACATAAAATGTGGCGCAGCCAGCCACGCATCTGGGTAAATCGTCAGCCAGTCCAAATACATCCCCGCGATTTGTTGATCCCGGCAAGCATCGATGCCATAAGCCCATCTTCCTCTGGCGCCTACTGCATTCAATAGCTCAGGATTTTCCATTGCTTCTCGGTACTCGAATCGGATACCCAGAGCCCCTGCATCGAGCTGAAGCTGCACTGTTTCTAACCGTTCCTCCTTCGTCTCTCCGAAGGGAATACCGATCATACGTAAGCGATCCGAACAAGTGGACGCCGCTTCTGAGAGCGTTGCAATATCTGGAACAAGTGGACCAAGCACAGCTACTGACCTCTTCACCCTGTGAATGTCCATATAACGTATGAGTTGCTCCAATGATCCAAATCGTGGCAGTCCAACATGTGCATACGCGTCAGTAATGTCCCACGTCATGTGAACACACCTCCTCAAAAATATTTTATAGCGCAAGCTGGGCTTCCAATTGATCGAGTAACTTCATAGTTTCTACACTATCCGCGATGCTCGGCTCAGGGGTAAGACCTTCTCGAACACACGTTAGAAAATAATAAATTTCATCCTCATAGCCATGATAGCTGAAGCGAGGATATAGTCCGTGGCTCACATTCCATGTCAACGAATCGCTTCCTTCATTCAGTGCATAAGGTTTGAATTTATCTTTAGGCTGAGGCGGCCGATTGTAAACGAGACTCTTCACATTGTCGACAACAATATTGCGACGATTGCCTATGAGTTCAAGGCGCTCTATCGGGTACATCTCATCAAGCAACGAGCCCGATTGGATTGTTCCAATCGCTCCCTTCGCTGAGCGAATAGAGATCGTGTAACCTACCATCCTCTCATTCACTGCTACACGTTGTACCTGTGTGATTTCTAATTCTCCAAGAAGGAAACGTGCGAGATCGAGATGATGAATAATATGATTGAGCTTGAAGAATGCATCATTGCGGTATGGCGAGGTGTTAAACTGCGATTGGTACATCAAGATATCACCGAATTCCGGACGCAGTGAGATTTCCTTGGCCATTACATACGAGGTCATGAATCTGCGGTTGAAGCCAACCATCGTTGTTTTGCCTGTCTGCTCCTGAATAAGCGCTAGCTCTTCTGCTTCTTGGGTATTATTACTAGGAGTCTTCTCTACAAATACGTGGATACCCGCTAACATTGCGGCTTTCGCTACAGCATAATGCTGAGTTTCATTAATAACAACAATAATCGCATCTAGAGATTCCTTCGCGAACATTTCATTATAATCCGTGTATTTGTTTGGGACATTGTACATCCTTGTAAACCGCTCTAGCTTCTTCTCATCAATATCACAAACTGCTAATACAGATACATCAGGCACCCACTTCAAGCAATTATATAAAAATTCATACATATGACCACCGCACCCAACGATCCCTATTCTTAATGCTTTACTCACAACACATTCCCCCTTAACAAAAGTACCCAATTGGGCTCGAAAAGCTTCTTTACCACTAAGATAACCATTTTCCCCGACCTGTGCTTTGCTACCTATTCATTCACTCTACATGACGCTTTGGAGCAAGCTCCGCTGCATAACGAATTGCTGCAATTATACTGCGGTCATCAGCAATATTCTTGCCCGCTATATCAAAGGCGGTTCCGTGATCTACAGACGTGCGGATGACTCCACCCTTCAAGCCTACCGTTATGTTCACGCCGGCTTCAATGCCAAGCACCTTCACTGGAGCGTGTCCCTGATCATGGTAACAAGCGACTACCATCTGAAAATCGCCTCGTGCAGCGCGGTAGAACAAGGTATCCGCAGGATAAGGACCACTAACATTGATATTCTCCGCTTGTGCTCGCTCAATACCAGGAATAAGCTTCTCCTCCTCCTCCCCATTGCCGAACAATCCATTCTCTCCTGCATGAGGGTTAATTCCACATACCGCTATGGAGGGTCGATCATACCCAGCGGCAGTCAGCGTATCATGGGCAAGCTTAATTACCGTATAGGTTCGCTCCGGATTAATCATCTCAATAGCCTTGATTAGACCTACATGTGTTGTAAGATGAATGACCTTTAGATTTGGTGTAGCTAGCATCATCGAGTAATCCACTGTGCCCGTTAGATGGGCAAGAATTTCTGTATGCCCAGGGTATATATGTCCTCCCTTATGTAGCGCCTCCTTATTCAGCGGGGCTGTGCAGATCGCATCTATGTCTCCAGCCTGAGCAAGCTTCACTCCCTTAGCGATATAGTGATAAGCAGCGTTGCCAGCAGCAGCCGAGATTTGACCAAAGGGCAAATCACTAGGCAATAGACCAAGATCGATGCAATCTATAGCGCCTAGTTCGAAAGCCGCAGCTGAGGTTTGATTAATATTCCGAATTACAAGTGGTACATTCGTAATTCTAACTGCCCTCTCCAGCATAGCAGCATCTCCAATGACCAAGGGCCGGCATAGGTCATATACCTCATCCTGGGCTAAAGCCTTGACAATGATTTCAGGACCTACTCCTGCCGCATCACCCATCGTAATTCCGATTATTGGTTTCATAATAGCTCCTTTAGCATCGTAACTGAATTTAATAGCACTGCATCGGTTCCGAAATTTCCTGCCTTTGTGACAGCATGCAACTCTAAACCACCGCATAATAAGCCAATAGGCACCCCAGATTCCACTTCATCAATCAGCTCGAACCGCTCTGTTCCGAGTTGCTTACATATCTGAGTTGCTGTATCTCCACCTGTCATGACAACACCAGCCCAATCTCCCGTATGCAGGAGATTGGATACTACCTCTCCAATAGCACCTGCGATGGAATTGGATATCTCTACGATATCATGATAATGAGCTAGACCAACCTTTATCGTATCGGTAATTACACTCTCATTAGTAGGTACGTGCAGTACAACATGATGACCACTATGTAATGCATCGAGTCCCCTCTCACATGCTCTCCGAATTTCTCGTTCGCGCCATTCTGACTTCTGGACTAACCGCTTAGATTGCAGTTCTATTCCAACCGTTTCCTTCGAAGCTAGAAGCGCTTGCAATTGCACATGTGATCTCGCTGTTATGCTACCGACCACCACCAACACGGGTAGATTCTGACGGGAATTCGAATCCTTATGAAGTATTGGTTCTGCCATTGGTTGTAAGTATACTGCCCCTACTGGTAAACACTTGGCTAAGCCGGCTGACCCTGCCCACACAACTCGGTAACCGCTCTCCCGTACGCCTTCCACTAATATATATAAATCAGCTTCACACTCCGCATCGGAAACTACATATCTTACACCCTCAGATAGTAAAGCATCTAACCTTTTCACTACTCCACACTTCCCTGCTCTAAGCTCAGTAATTGAGATTAATGCAACCGCTTTCTTGGTTTGCTGGGCAAGCAGTTCGGGTATATACGATGTAGTAACTGGCGTTTTCTTATCCGCTCCAATATCCGTTTCATGGACAGGCTGCCCATACAGATAATGAATTCCTTCTGTAGTCGTTCGCCCGTTATCGGGATAAGCTGGTGCAATAATAATAAATTCCGGCTGGAATACATCATCCATCGCATCTAACTCCGCACCTATATTGCCTCGCAGCGTCGAATCGATCTTCTTATATATGAACTCAGCTGGTAATAATCGTAAGAACTGTGCCGCTTCTACGACCCGGCTGTAAGCCTCCTGACTGGTGCAAGCTCGACTATCTGTATTCAGCACAATGGCATCCTGACCTCGCACGGATTGTGCATCCATCTTGAACAATACAGATGTTGTTAGTCCGCGACGTGCAAGCTGCACACCACTATCATTCGCCCCAGTTAAATCGTCTGCAAGAATGACAGCCTCCATAATCAGTAACACCCCCTGTTTATTCGATTTGGAATGGTAGAAGATTGCCTGCTTCATCGAATGCCAACGGTTCGAATGTCCCCTCAGCCGTAACACCCGACAATGAGCGAACGCTCTCGTACACCGCTTCCGAAACATACAAATGCTCAAGGTGTAAGGTGCTATATATGCGAGCTATTCGAACTTGATCTTGCGGTACATTCCAATTGGCACGAAGTGCAGCTTCTATAGCAGCACGATCATTATCGAGCACAATAGGAATAGCAGCACGATGTAAGAACGTGCTCGTGATCACATTCTCATTCATAACGCGACGATCGATCTTATTCACAAGCCTTGATGTTGTCAGATCCGCCAATCCAATGCCAAGCGCATTCCCGTGCGACTCCTCACTGAGGTCCCCGGCAATGACATACTTGATGTTGGGAAATTCTGGTTCAGGTGTCCCTTGAATTCTCATCCGACCAATAATATTCGTATCCATGCCAGTCCCACTGAAATTCTTACCAATCCAATCCACAAACAAGATATCTAGCTTATCAATAGGTAACCATGGGAATAGCTCTGCGGATTGCTTCAGCAACTCCTGCTCCCGTTCATAGATCCTCGAAGGTTCAATAGCCTCTAAGACCGCTGTTTCTTCAGAAGCATTCTCAACAATTCCTAGCCCAAACACGATGTGCCCAGATTTCAGCACTACCTTGCCAACCTCTGGCATGATATCTCTAATTCCATGAACACCGTAGCTATGCAGAAGTAAAGCTTGCACATGCTTACCTAGTCCAATTGCCGCCATCTTAACAATGCCGCTCTCAATACCTACGGGTGATTTAAAGTCAGTGTGCAGTTTAATCCGCGCAACAAGAACAACGCCATCCGCTTCATATGCATATCGATCCATATATACCGGTACGCCATCGGGTGTAGCACCGATCTCGACCGTATCCATAGAACTCCTTATAGGTGCTCCGCAATTCGCCTCAGTTATACCTAAGCTCTCCAGTACTTCGACCTGTCCTTCTGCTGTTGCACCACCATGACTTCCCATTGCCGGCACGATGAATGGAACAGCCCCATATCGTTTCAACTCAGCTACAACCGCTGTAATAATCCTAGCTATATTGGCAATCCCTCTGCTTCCTGCTGTGATGGCAATACGCATCCCTGGTTTAATCCTAGTTTGAATATGGTCCTTCTCCAACTCCATCTCAATTGCTGCTTCGATGTTCTCTATTATAGGTGCTTCATAGTGCCTACGAATTCTTATCATCTTTGGTAGCATCCCACATCGTCCCCCTCTAACTAATACATACATTATAACGTTACCCTATATTTTTAATCATCACAAATAACAACGCATACTTCACAAAATCCGCTGCTGCATACGAATAGCTTATGACATACGCACCTGTTGTTCATATTTTCTGCTTTGCCCTTTAACAAATCTCATCAGCACTCACAGATATGCGCATAGATAAAGATGCGAATAAACATACTATGGTCTGGGTGTTTAACACTCAATACGAATCATGGAGGACCATATGTTTACTAATCAAAATTTGAACAATCAAGTTCGACAATGTGAGCAAGTACTACAGCAGCTAATTCAACAAACTCAGCAATCCAACGCCGTGTATCAGCAGATGTTACAGCAAGAGCAGCAAAATGCAGTTCAATTAGAGCAGCTAGCTCAGAGAGAGAAGCAAGCAGTCAACATGCTACAAAGTTCTTTACAGAACCATCAAGTAGCAATCCAACAAATGCAGCAGGCTGTTCAGATTTGTAAGAGCATCGAACACAGCGTACAAATAGCACAGAGTGGATTTGTACAATCGACGATAAACAATCAACAACAGCAAGGTCAATTCAGAGGATACCAATAAGCAGCACTTACGTTATACGATGGATCATCTTAGTTCTTATAATAAAAGCCGACTCATTCGAGTCGACTTTTTATTTATCGGATCCAGTAGCATCCAATATTCATCCGCTTTTGTACATAATGCCCGAATAAACTCCAGACTCATCGGAGTGTATTGTAGAAACCCTATCTATATCTATCCATAAAATAATAAGACCACCAGAATGTATTATCCTGGTGGGAATTTAGTTGATTATGATGCGCGTAGAGGGACTTGAACCCCCACGGTTGCCCGCCAGATCCTAAGTCTGGTGCGTCTGCCAATTCCGCCATACGCGCGTATGATAAACTTACTTTTATTATATTACCAAAGATACAAATCTAATGTCCACTGGCAAAAAAAAAGAAGACCCTTGAGTAATCAAAGGTCTTCTTTAATAATGCGCGTAGAGGGACTTGAACCCCCACGGTTGCCCGCTAGATCCTAAGTCTAGTGCGTC
>DFXU01000006.1 GCA_002383285.1 Caryophanales bacterium UBA4100 | reverse complement strand
TCGTACAGGTAGCTCGCTCTCTTATCAACATTACTAATGGGATATAAGAGAGCGAGCTACCTGTACGAGATTGGTCGGTTACAGGGTGATACGGATTTGGCACAGTTATTAGAGGCAATCGTTCCACAGCGTAATACATTCTTAAGTGACTTCTTCTAGGGTCTTATATGCAGACTGGACTAAGGTCTAGCGATAATACCGCCCGCGGTCCGTTATGCAAACGTGAATAATGTCCTACAATAAGTACATAAGAGAATCACACACGAAAGGAAGTGAAGAACAATGAGAATGAATGGTAAATCAGGATTTGCGATTGTGTTAATTGTACTCGGTGCTTTGTTATTAATCAGTAATATAGGATTTGGCCTTGGTTTTCTACTAGGCTACTTAATTCCAATTGTATTAATGATCCTCGGCTACATCGGGATTAAGAATGGGAGGAAATTCATCGGATGGGTACTCCTTATTATCGGGGGCTTGTCATTGATTGGTAAATTCGGTAGTATTCTTGGATTTGTAGTTGCAGCGGGAATCATTGTTTATGGTTTCTCATTATTGAAGAACAATCCAAAGACGTATTAATGGGTAATTCTCAAATAAATAGATAGGAGGCAGGATAAATGAGTGTTATGAAACGCGTAAGGGATATCAGTGTTGCTACCTTCAATGATAAGCTAGAACGTTCAGAAGATCCAGTCAAGCTGATCGACCGTTACTTAATGGAGCAGAGTGAGCAGATTCAACAATCAGATAAATTAAATCAGCAATGTGTTCAACATGCTACTCAGCTGAAGCTGCAATATGTCCAAGCTGAGCAACTACGGAACAAACGTGAAGAGCAAGCTGTCATGGCTTTGAAGGCGGGAGAGGATGATCTCGCTAGAATGGCATTACAAGAGAAGATGATCCATGATGAGAAGTATATACAATACAAGCAGCTTTATGATCAGAGCATGGCATCCATTACTGAGCTAGCTAGACAATTAGATGAGCTACGGACCGATTACCAAGAGGTATATAATAAGCGACAATATTATGTGGCTAGAATGCAATCTGTTCAGCTGCAGCAGCGTATGAATGAGAGACTTGGCTTTGCCGGACAGCAGTCGGGAACACGCATATTCCAACGGCTTGAGGATCGTATTACTGGACTTGAATTAGAAACACAATCCTTGTCCGAGGTTAGACGTAAGGGCCAAGAAATCTTATTAGAGGCTGGCAATGGAGTGAAGAATTTACTGGAGGTTGAATTATCCAGGCTGAAGACGAAGTTAGAAAGAGAAGGAGCTGCAGGACAATGACGAAGCTATATCGATCACAACGAGATAAGAAAGTATTCGGATTATGCGGCGGTTTAGCTGAGACATTCAACATCGATGCGACGATCCTGCGGGTTATTGTTGCAGCAGGGGTTATCTTCTCAGGAGGAACTGTGCTTCTCCTATATATCGTTGCTAGCTTAGTTATTCCTAAAGAACCGGGACTATATAATGCCCCGCCCCATTCTGGCTATGGACCGCAAAGCTGGAATCCACCTGGAGCGGGAGCGGGCAGCAATACACCTAATGCCTATGCACAAGCAGCACCTCCACAGGCTGTACCTACGCAAGCTGCTCCACCGAGTATTGATGATATGATGAAGGATATTGAGAAGAAAGCAATGCAGAATGAGATCGATCAATTAAAAGCCAGATTGGCGAAATTAGAGAAGGGAGACGAATAATTATGGGAATTTTCCAGAGAATCAGTGACATGACGAGGGCTTCAATGAATGAGCTATTAGATAAGGTAGAGGATCCAATTGTTATGTTAAACCAATACCTGCGTGATATGGAGGAAGAAATTGCTGAAGCGGAGGTAACCGTAGCTAAGCAGATGGCGAATGAACGTAGGACCTCACAACGGTTAGTTGAGGCTAGACGACTAAGTGCTGAGAGAGAAGCGTTAGCAGAAGCTACATTGCGCAATGGTCAGGAGGCAACTGCTAGGCAGGCGCTGGAGGAGAAGCTATATTATGACCAGAAAGCAAACGAATATGTTGAGCTTCATGAGAAGGCGAGAATACAATCGGAGCAATTATCTCAACAGCTTCAACAAATGAAGGAAGAATTCTACAAAATGCGGAATAAACGCAACGAGCTAGCGTCTCGTGTAGAAATTGCCAAAGCACAGAAGCAGATGGCACAGATCAACAGCAGCATTGTTATCGAAGGTGGTTCAGCTTCGAGAGGCTTCCATCGCATGGAGGAGAAGATCATGCAATATGAAGCTGAGGCACAAGTGGCAAGTCATGTTTATGCTAGCCCAACAGCACCGATCGATCCGGTGAAGCAAGAGAGAGTAGAAGCACAGCTTCAATCACTAAAAGAGAAGCTTACGAATACAGAACCATCGATATCTAATTAAAATATGTGATATGATAGGTGTGGTCTGAAGCCATAGCCAGCGTTTAGGCTGCTATGGCTTTTTTCATCCATTACCGATAGTCAGTATAATATGTAGAGAGTGAGGTGGGACGGATGGAGAACCGAAATCGGAATACAGCTATTATGTTGATTGTCGCTGGTACGTTTTTCTTACTAGGAAAGTTGATTGGTTTTCTACCCGTATCTGCCTTAATTCTCATCTGGTTAGGCATCTATAAAGTTCGGAATGACGGAGATTCCAAAGGATATATTGTTCTTATTATTGGAGCTGTGCTGTTGTTAGGGAACCACCTAACCATTGTTATTGCGCTTATTCTAATCTCGCTCGGATATTTTCTAATTCAATCCAAAAAAGTACAGCGTGATGGAAGCTATTTGCAGAATCAAACCTTTATTGAGAGTATCAAATGGGATCGTGAGCCATGGGTACTGAAGAGCATGAGTCGATGGAGTGTCATTGGTGAGGTTCGAATGGATCTATCTATGGCGTTACAGGACGAACTAGAAACGATAGTTATGCTGCAAGGTATTATCGGGGATATTGATATTATTGTTCCTGAGGATTATGGCATTCTATTAGAAGCCAATGTGTTGGTAGGTCGTATTGGAATTGGTGAAGAGAAGGATTCCGGTATGCTTAATAAACGAATATGGAGGTCTGCAAATTATGAGACCAGTGAGCATAAATTGAAACTAATCGTCACCTATGCCGTAGCAGATATTGAAGTTAAGATACTGTAATCATCGAAGTTCAATACACACTAGAAGGGAGAGCTACCGGTGGAGAGAGAGAAGAAATTGACGAGTATGATATGGCGAAGCATGGTGGAAGCGATTATTTTCTGCTTGCTGTTGCTGGCAATTATCGTCTATTTTCTACAATATTATCGGTATCTTCGTCCCTTCGATGGATGGTTTGAGACAATAACTACATTAGCCATACTCAGCGGTATCGCAATCGCTGGTGGGGTCATCTTCGGATATTGGCAGAGTGGGAACGTGCGTAGGCGATTGGATCGGATTAGAGATTCCATGTTGTTGCTTGAGAAGGGGAATCTATCGCGAGCAGTGCCTTATATGGGCGAGGATGAGGTTGGCAGACTCGCGGATCAGTTAGGCAGGATGAGCAAGAAGTGGGAGGAGCAGGTGTCCTCCTTACAGCGATTATCAACACATAATGCAGAGTTAGCGGGTAAAGCCCGATTTACGGCGATTATCGAAGAACGGCAACGGCTAGCTCGTGAGCTGCACGACGCGGTAAGTCAGCAGCTATTCGCAATCTCCATGACGGCAACAGCATTAGGTAGAACGATGGATAAGGATCATGATAAAGCCAAGCATCAGGTGGCATTGATTGAAGAGATGTCATCAGTCGCTCAATCGGAGATGCGTGCGCTGCTACTCCATCTAAGACCTGTACATCTAGAAGGGAAGAAGTTATCTGATGCTCTTCGTGAATTAGTCCGGGAGCTGCAAGAGAAGGTGCCGCTCGACATTACCTCAGATATTGATCATGAATTATCTTTATCCAAGGGTATTGAAGACCATTTATTCCGTATTGTTCAAGAAGCTTTCTCTAATTCGTTACGCCATTCCAAGGGTACGAAGCTACAGTTGACGCTTAAACGCATATCTGATGTTATTATGCTATCTATTCGGGATAACGGAGTTGGTTTCGATGTTGAGCTTAAGAAGCAAACATCCTATGGATTAACAACAATGCAGGAGCGAGTGACAGAGCTCGGCGGCTCTATCAATATCATCTCTGCGTTGAACAAAGGAACGAGAGTTGATATCAGAATACCTATTATGGAGAGGGAAGGGGAAACCGTCGATGTCGGATGAACAATTAATCAAGGTGCTGCTTGTAGATGATCATGAGATGGTCCGAATTGGATTGTCGGCTGTCCTAGCTACAGAGGATGGACTAGAGATTATTGGAGAGGCTAGTAATGGGGCAGATGGAATTAGACTTGCTAAGGAATACTCACCTGACGTCATTCTGATGGATCTAGTCATGGAAGGAATGGATGGGATCGAGACGACTCGTCACATTATGAAGCTTCTACCACAGTGTAAGGTCATTGTATTAACTAGCTTTCTAGATGATGATAAGATGTATCCCGTGATCGAAGCAGGCGCATTTAGTTATTTGCTCAAGACCTCACGTGCTGCTGAGATTGCTCAAGCCATCAGGGCAGCCGCAAGAGGCCAGTCCATTCTGGAGTCTCAGGTTGCAACGAAGATGATGAATAGATTACGTCAGCCGAAGCCAGCTGCGTCAGCGCATGAGGATCTGACAGAACGAGAGATGGAAGTTCTGCAGATGATTGCTAGAGGCAAGTCGAATCAAGAGACGGCAGACTTGTTATTCATTGGCGTGAAGACGGTTAAATTCCACGTTACGAATATACTAGCTAAGCTTGGTGTGGAGGATCGCACGCAAGCTGCTATCTATGCACATAAGAATGGTCTTGTGAATTAGCTCGTAAGATGGATGAAAAGCTCGGTATGTGCTAAACTATCTAAGGATATTAAATATACATAAGAAAGAATGATGATGGATGAATGGAACAATCTTCTATATATTCGGCGCAACTGGTGATTTGGCTAAACGAAAGCTATTCCCTGCGATTTACAGCTTATATCGCGAAGGCAAGCTAGATGACTTTGCTGTTATCGGACTAGCACGCCGCGGCCGAACCAATGAGCAATTCAGAGATGATGTCTATAACTCGATTCAGGAATTTGCTCGCTACAAAATTGAACATGACGAAGAGTGGAACAAATTTGCTGCGCATTTCGAATATCAGTCCCTAGATATTAACGATTTGAATGGGTACGAACAACTACAGCAAACGTCGCAGCGACTTGATCACACCTTCTCCTTAGAAGGGAATCGATTATTCTATCTGGCACTATCACCGGAATTGTTCGGTCCTGTCGCGAATAATCTACGTAAGGGTGGATTATTAACCTCGGAAGGCTGGCATAGAGTTGTTATAGAGAAGCCATTCGGCTATGACTTAGCTTCAGCTAATAAGCTGAACGAACAAATTCGTGAGGTATTCCGTGAGGACCAAATTTACCGTATTGATCACTATTTGGGCAAAGAGATGGTTCAGAATATAGAGGTTGTCCGATTCGCTAATGCGTTCTTCGAGCCACTGTGGAACAACAAATATATTGCCAATATTCAGATCACTCTGAGTGAAACGGTTGGTGTGGAGGATCGTGGCGGCTATTATGACAAATCAGGCGCATTGCGTGACATGGTGCAGAATCATGCGCTTCAGATGGTAGCTATGATGGCGATGGAGCCTCCCAGCCGACAGCATCCTGAGGATATTCGTGACGAGAAGGTGAAGGTTCTACGATCACTTCGGCATTACAAGATGTTAGGTGATGTTCGTCAGAATGTGATTCGTGGTCAATATAAGAGTGGAAGCTCCAACGGTAAAGTGCTTCCAGCATATCGTGATGAAGTGAACAACGAAAGCTCACTGACAGAAACCTTCTTCGCTGCAAAGGTTTTCGTGGATAACTTCCGCTGGGCCGGAATCCCCTTCTATGTAAGAACTGGTAAGAGATTGCCAGTGAAGACGACTGAGGTTGTCGTGGAATTCAAGAACATGCCTAACAATATCTACTTCTCTAAGAATAACAAGCTTGAACCGAACTTGTTAGTATTCCGGGTTAATCCCATGGAAGGAATCTATATTAAGATTAATGCTAAGAAGCCAGGATCAGAATTCGCCTTACTTCCTGTGGCAATGGAATTCTGCCAAAGCTGTCAGGTTGGCATCAATACACCTGAAGCGTATGAGCGACTTCTATTAGATGTAGTTCGTGGAGATTCTACCTACTTCTCCAGATGGGATGAGGTAGCATTAGCTTGGGAATTTATCGATCCGATTGCCAATGCTTGGGCTCAAGATGGAGGAGATCTGTGTCATTATCCTGCAGGATCATGGGGACCTGAAGCTGCTTCCAAGCTGCTAGGAGAGGATGGCTTCCGTTGGTGGCCTGTGAATGGTCAAGAAGAAGATGAAGTAATCTGGATGATCTAAACTAATATAAGCAAGAGAAGGGAAATACAATGAGTAGAAATTTGGTTGATGAATTAGATCAAGAAGTATCGAAGCGACGAACATTCGCCATTATATCTCATCCGGATGCAGGTAAAACTACCTTGACTGAGAAATTATTATTATTCGGGGGCGCTATACGTTTGGCAGGAACAGTCAAGGGTCGAAAAGCAAGTAAGCACGCGACCTCGGATTGGATGGAAATTGAGAAGCAACGTGGAATCTCTGTTACCTCAAGCGTCATGCAGTTCGACTATAACGGGCATCGAGTGAATATTCTTGATACACCAGGACACCAGGATTTCAGCGAAGATACGTATCGTACGCTCACGGCTGCGGATAGCGCAGTTATGCTTATCGATTCTGCCAAGGGCGTCGAAGCGCAAACCAAGAAGCTATTCCAGGTGTGTAGAATGCGCGGTATCCCGATCTTCACCTTCATTAACAAGATGGACAGAGAAGGGCGTGACCCCTTCGAGCTATTAGAGGAATTGGAGCAGGTGTTAGGGATTCGCTCTTATCCGATGAATTGGCCAATTGGGCAAGGAAAGCAGCTTTGTGGTGTTTATGATCGACAACAAACGCAGGTGGAGCTTTTTCATAGTGAAGAAGATCATAATCATATAACAGTAAGACCTGTAAGTGGTCACAGCGACCCCATCATTCGTGAGATGGCTGGAGACTTCCTCTATGAACAATTGCAGCAGGAGCTGGAATTGTTAGACGTGGCTGGTGATCCCTTTGATTTTGAGAAAGTGAGTCAGGGTGAGCTAACTCCTGTTTTTTTTGGCAGTGCAATTAATAATTTTGGTGTTCAGACCTTTCTTGAGAATTTCCTGAAGCTAGCTCCAAAGCCAATCTTACGCAATAGCACGGAAGGTCCCGTCGAACCAACAGAGCCTCGATTTTCTGGCTATGTATTCAAGATTCAAGCGAATATGAATCCTGCTCACCGCGATCGGATTGCATTCTTGCGTATCGTATCGGGTAAATTCGAGCGTGGAATGAGTGTACGCCATGTGCGAGTAGGTAAGGATATTAAGCTAGCACAGCCTCAGCAATTCCTAGCTCAAGATCGTGATATCGTTGAAGATGCCTATCCAGGTGATATTATCGGGTTGTTCGATCCAGGTATATTCCGTATCGGTGATACGCTAAGTCAAGGAAGAGAGCTTAGTTTTGATGAATTACCTACGTTCTCTCCAGAATTATTCAGTAAGGTAACAGTCAAGAATGCTCTGAAGCACAAGCAATACCAGAAGGGTGTCGACCAGCTAACGGAGGAAGGCACGATTCAGGTGTTCCGTACGATCGGGTTTGAGGATGCGATTCTTGGTGTAGTAGGTCAGCTCCAATTCGAGGTGTTCGAGTATCGAATGCGGGCAGAATATGGAGTGGAGGTTCATTTGCAACGTCAGCCCTATCAGTTTGCTAGATGGGTTATTGATGAGAAGATGGACCCATCCAAGTATAGGATTAATTCGACATTAGTGAAGGATAAGAATGATAACTATGTTGCGCTATTCGAGAATGAGTATGCGATGCGTACAGCAGTTGATAAGAATCCGACAGCAAAGTTCTTAGAAACAGCGCCTTGATTACTTGATTAAGAACCGAGCCGCTTAACAGTATGATGTCAGCTTGTTGAGAAAGTCAATATTTCACTAGGAATCCGGTCAATTGACTTTCTCAATAGTCTGATTATGTAACATCTATTCATAGGAGAAGTATGTAATTCCATTGACAAATGGTGTTATAGAACGTAAAATGTACGCGTGTACATAAAAGTATCTATAGTGAAATATACTCTAAATAAGGGGGGAGGACACATTACAACGAGGAAAGATGTAGCTCGCTTAGCTGGAGTTTCCGAAGCGACTGTCTCACGTGTATTTAATAATATTGGTCCGATTCGGGAGCATACTAAGCAAGCTGTTATTAAAGCAGCTGCAGAGCTGCAATATACTCCAAATGCTCTAGCACAGAATTTTGTTCGCCGACGCAGTGGGAACTTAGGTGTGATTTTACCGTTATTGCCGAAGGTTCACCTGTTCTCGAAATACTATTTTGCCGAAATTCTAAGCGGTATTGGTCAGGCGGCGAATGAAAGAGGCTACGATCTGCTGCTCATGTTCGCTAGTATTGAGGGAAATCTAGATTACTTAAGATTATTCCATGCAAGGAAGGTCGATGCCTTGATTCTGTTAGGTCGTAGAGATATCCCAGAAGATCGTGCTTCTATATCCGCACTGTTAGAGGATAAGCATCCGATCTGCTTAATAGGTCAACGATTTGCTGGACTTCTAGCCGACTCAGTAGATGCAGATCATATCACAGGTAGTTATGAGATGGTAAGGCATCTGGTTAGGTCAGGACATAGACGTATCGCCTTCATTAATGGACCTCTAGAGTATTCGAATAGTGAAGATCGTCTAGCAGGGTACAGAGCCGCATTATTGGACCATGATATTACCTTTGATGCCTCTCTCATATTCGAGGGAAACTTCAGCCGGAAGAGCGGCTATGAATTAGCACATACAATAGCAGGTATCCATGAACATATCGATGCTGTATTCGCCTCGAATGATCGAATGGCAATCGGATTAATTCAAGGTCTGAATGAGCTTGGTATCAGCTATGAAGATTTGACTGTTGTAGGATATGATAATGCAGACATAGCTCAGTTCTGTAATCCACCGCTTACTACTGTAGAAGTGCCGTTGTTCGAGATGGGTCAGCTTGCTACCAATAAATTGTTAGATCGAATGAGTGGGAAGCTAATTGGTGATCCCTTCGAGGAGAAGCTGCCAACTCGCTTGATAATAAGGTCAACAAACATCTGATTTACGAATATGAAGAGGAGGCGTTTGAATGGATGAGTTTCGTATTGGCATGATTGGATACAAATTTATGGGGAAAGCACACAGTGAAGCTTATAGAAGTGTTCCGATGTATTTTCCTGATACTCCTAAACCAATAATGAAGGTGATCTGCGGACGTGATGGTGCTGCTGTGGCTCAAGCTGCTAAGCAATTTGGCTGGGAGGAGTCCGTTACAGATTGGCAGGAGCTGCTAAAGAGAGATGATATCGACGTTATCGATATTAATGCGCCAAGTGACGCCCACAAGGATATTGCTATCGCCGCAGCACGAGCAGGTAAGCATGTATTCTGTGAGAAGCCGCTTGCTCTATCACTCGCAGACTCTCGAGAGATGCTGGCAGTTGCAGAAGAAGCTGGGATTAAGCATATGATTGGCTTTAACTATCGATATGCACCAGCCGTACAGCTGGCGAAGAAGCTCGTAGCAGATGGCAGGCTTGGTCAGATCTATCACTTCCGCTCCAATTTCTTGCAGGATTGGATTCTTGATCCGGAATTCCCGTTGGTGTGGCGATTACAGAAGAGTATTGCTGGCTCTGGTTCCCATGGGGATCTAGGTGCACATCTCATTGATATGGCTAGATTCCTAGTTGGCGAGTTTAGTGAGGTTATGGGGATGAGTGAGACCTTCATTAAGGAACGTCCAATCGCAAGTGCTATGACAGGATTAAGCGGTGCTAAGGTAGGTAAGGATGCGCCTAGAGGAGCAGTGGATGTGGATGATGCTACTTTGTTCTTAACACGGTTTGAGAATGGAGCGTTAGGCAGCTTTGAAGCAACACGTTTTGCGGCAGGGCATCGTTGTACGAATTCTTTTGAAATTAATGGCAGTAAGGGTAGTGTGAAATTCGATTTCGAGCGTATGAATGAGCTTCAAGTGTACTTTATGGATGACGCGGAGGATGTGCAAGGCTTTCGAAGAGTTCTGGCTACGGACCCTGCACATGCATATATGGATCATTGGTGGCCTGCTGGTCACACGATTGGTTATGGGCAGACCTTCACTCATGAGGTTGTTGAATTGATGGAGGCATTGAAGGAGGATAGGCAGCCTGCACCGAATTTCGTCGATGGTGTGAAGTGTCAGGAAGTGCTTGAGGCGGTGGAGCGCTCCATAGATGAGCGTCGCTGGGTCCAGATTAGTGAAATGTAAGCGTATAAAATAATAAAAATTAGGAGTGATCTTACATGAAAAAAGCGTTAATCGTATGGGGTGGTTGGGATGGACATGAGCCCGAGCAAGTAGCGGGTATTCTTGGCGGATTGTTAAAGGAAGAAAACTATGATGTGGAGATTTCAGATACGTTGGACAGCTACAAGGATGTTGAGAAGATGTCAACGATTGATCTGATCGTACCGATTTGGACGATGGGAAAGATTGAGAAGGAACAGCTTCAGCCATTACTCAATGCGGTCAAAGAGGGCGGAACCGGGATAGCGGGCTGTCATGGAGGAATGTCTGATTCCTTCCGGAATGAAGTGGAATACCAGTACATGGTCGGTGGTCAATGGGTAGCACATCCTGGCAATGACGGTGTCACATATGAAGTGAATATGGTGGATCAAGCTCATCCCCTAACAAAGGGAATCGAAGATTTTATTGTGGTTTCTGAGCAATATTACATGCATGTTGACCCGGCAATTAAGATTCATGCAACCACGAACTTTGGTGAGGTTAAGATGCCTGTAATCTGGACAACAGCTTATGGTAAGGGCAAGGTTTACCACAATACATTGGGACATGTCGCTAACATTGTGAGTATGCCACAAGTTCTTGAATTAATGAAACGCGGATTATTATGGGCAACTAGGTAAAATTGCGGAAGAATGGAGTATGTGACCATGGATAAGGTTAAGGTAGGTATCATTGGTTGTGGCAATATTAGTAAAGCTTATTTGAACAATTGCACTAAATATAATAATCTTCAGGTAGTTGCATGTGCTGATCTCGATTTAACTAGAGCACAGGAGCGTGCAGCGGAATATGGTATACCTATTGCCTGTTCTCCCGAAGACTTGCTTGCGAACAAGGAGATTGAAATTGTTATAAATCTAACGATTCCCAAAGCTCATGCTCAAGTATGCTTACAAGCGCTTGAGGCGGGTAAGCACGTATACACTGAGAAGCCCTTTACTGTAACGAGAGAGGAAGGACTAAGCATCTTAGAGTTGGCTAGAGAAAGAGGCTTGCTCGTCGCTAGTGCACCAGAAACCTTCATGGGCGGTGGAATCCAAACTTGTCGCAAATTAATCGATGAAGGCTGGATAGGGACACCTGTGGCAGCAAGCGCGTTCATGATGGGTGGTGGACACGAAGGCTGGCATCCAGACCCTGAGTTTTATTACGAGGTCGGCGGTGGTCCGATGTACGACATGGGTCCGTATTACTTAACTGCATTAGTAACCTTATTGGGTCCAATCCAGAGAGTAACGGGATCAACTCGAATATCCTATCCAGAACGGACAATTCGCAGTGAGAAGAAGCTCGGTAAGAAGATAACAGTGGAAACTCCAACACATGTAACGGGTATTTTGGAGTTCGCATCTGGCGCTGTTGGCACCATTATCACAAGCTTCGATGTGTTCGGAGGACATCGATTACCTAACATAGAGATCTACGGCAGCCTAGGTACATTAAGTGTTCCAGACCCAAATACGTTCGGTGGTCCTGTACTGCTCCGCCGATTTAATGAGCAGGAATGGCGCCAAATTCCATTGACTCATGGATATACGGATAACAATCGAGGAATTGGTGTTATGGATATGGCCTACGCTATCCGTAATAATCGCACACATCGTGCACATGGTGACATGGCTTATCATGTTCTTGAGGCTATGCATGCTTTTCATGATTCATCTGCAGAAGGACGCCATTATATGATGAAGAGCACCTGTGAACGACCTGAAGCAATGCCTATACAATCCTTACACGCGGGCCTCGAGCGATAAGGATTCGTTGAGAGCTGTTACGAGTGCTTGCTGCTGTTGCTCATCAATATGATTCCAGATCATCTCGAATAACACACCTAATCCTGGTAAAGCTCTCTCGTCGTTACCGATCGAGCCTTCGATAACATCTAATAACTCTTCATTGGATTTGTCCTGCACACGTTGTATAATCGCTTGGCGTAAATTTAATGTTTTCACTGAGTGATTAACCTCCACATAGTGTATTCTATAATTACTATGTGTCAAAATCACATCGTTCATGCTTACGATTATTAAATGGCATGTTGTGGGAATTAATGCACCTGTTGTGTTATAATGTTCAATATTTGATCGAAGGCTAGAGAGGAAGCGGTAAGGATGCAGAAGAAGCAATTTGCAATTATAGGTATGGGTCGATTTGGCTCAAGTGTAGCGAGAACCCTTTACAACTTAAATTTTGAAGTGCTGGCTGTTGATAGCGATGAGCATCGCACGCAAGAAGTAATCAATATGGTTACACATGCAGTACAAGCAGATTCAACGGATGAAGAAGCGCTCCGTGCACTTGGTCTGCGTAACTTCGATGTAGTAGTAGTCGCTATAGGACAAGACATTCAGGCAAGTATCTTAACGACATTGATTCTAAAGGATATGGGTGTGAAGATGCTCGTAGCAAAGGCGCAGAATGAATTACACGGTAAGGTATTGGCTAAGATAGGGGCAGATAAGGTTATTTATCCAGAGCGAGATATGGGCCACCGTGTTGCTCATAATCTAATTTCCCCGAATATCCTTGATCACATTGAATTATCCGATGATTATAGTATTGTGGATTTACAGGTTGGTCCTTTACTTATAGGTAAGAACTTACGCCAATTGGATATTCGTAATAAATTCCAATGCAACGTAATGGGCATCAAGAGTCAGAATGGAAAGATGAACATAGCTCCCCATGCTGAGGATCTCATTCAAGAGAATGATGTGCTTGTTGTTGTAGGTAAGAATGAGGACCTGCAAAAGTTTGAAACCAGCTTTACATAACATTCAGAATTAAGTCGTTTAATCTTGGATTGAGGGAGACTTAGACAAGTGGCATCAGAGATTGTATCTGTTCATAACCACCGTGTTAAACAATGGGCAGCTTTACTTGATAGGAAGCACCGAGACCGTGAGAACAAATATATGATTGAAGGAGTGCACCTTGTACAGGAAGCACTCATATATAGCGTCCCTATGGAGACGCTTATTTTTTCGTTAGAACGAGGTCTTCCGAACGACATAACACAGTACCTTCAGATGGATGTAGAACTTGTTGGAGTTAGTGAAGCTGTATTATCCAAAATTTGTAATACGATCACCCCACAAGCTGCTGTGGCTGTCATGCATAAGAGTAAGACCGCGGTAAAGGATATCATTAACGATCATCGTTCTCTGGTTATGGTATTGGACGGCATTCAGGATCCTGGGAATCTTGGGACCATTATCCGCAGTGCAGATGCTGTAGGAGCTAGCGCAGTATTATTAGGTAAAGGCACTGTGGATCTGTATAATGCGAAGACGATTAGAGCAACTATGGGCTCTATGTATCATATACCTATCGTGGATTGCGATCTACATACGATTCTGCCTCTTGCCAAACTCCAGGGCGTGCAAGTTGTTTCTACGCAACTAGAGCAAGCGATAAACTACTATGATGCAGATCTCACAAGGGATACTTGGATCATTGTTGGTAACGAAGGTCAGGGGGTCGGGGCGGATATTGCACAATATGCGGATCAATACTTGAATATCCCTATGCCAGGTAAAGCTGAATCACTCAATGTAGCCATGGCTTCTACCGTGATATTATTCGAGGCCTTGCGGCAGAGGACAATGAACAATTAGTTTACGAAGGGATTGGTTCGGATGCGGATGGTTTTTCGCTGGTATGGTGATGGCAATGATACAGTCACTCTAGAGCAAATCAAACAAATTCCAGGTGTTGAGGGTATTGTGTGGGCGTTGCATGATGTTCCCGTTGGAGAGGAGTGGCCATTAGACAAGATTATAGCTTACCAAGAACGAGTGAAGCCTTATGGGCTGCATCTTGAGGTTGTCGAGAGCGTCAATGTACACGAGGATATTAAGCTTGGATTACCGTCTCGGGATAAGTATATAGAGAATTATAAACGCACGATTGAGAAGCTAGCGAAGGTTGGCGCCAGAACGATCTGCTACAACTTCATGCCCGTATTCGATTGGATTCGGACTGATCTATATAAGGAGTTAGAGGATGGTTCTAATGCGTTGTTCTATGAGAAGGCCCTTATTCAACATATAGACCCGATGGAGCTTGTTCGAACGATTAATGAGAATCCTAAATTTACGATGCCAGGCTGGGAGCCAGAGCGAATGGAGAGGCTTTCACAGCTGTTCGAGGCTTATCGTAATGTGACAGTAGAGGATCT
>DFXU01000103.1 GCA_002383285.1 Caryophanales bacterium UBA4100 | reverse complement strand
ATTATCAAAAAGGGATTAGGCAAGAGAGAGGCGAACTCTCGAGGGAGGCAAAAGGGGATTTAGTCAATATGCTATTCACAGTAATTCGGGACTTTGAATCGACCCTATATACTCATACTTGTATATTTTGCCCATTGTTCCGGTTGGAATTGCGCGGAATTTGCCTTTCTCCACAAGACTCCGGCAATACTTTATGACAGTTTGTTTGTGGATCTCCAGTTCTTTCGCACCTTTCGGCGGGCAAATGATCCGATTATTGCGAATCGCCAGTCGCATCAGCTCACGCTCGATTTTTTGGAATTTGCGACGGACCGTTTCAAGCTTCTCATCCGCCGCTGCAAGATAGGGGGCTAGAATGCTTCGAACCATAGCTAGTACGAACGATGGGTTTTCTTTCATTTCATCCAAGGATATGTAGATCATTTGGCATTCTTGAGACTGCAGGAACAGCCCTCGATTCAGATCCTTTCGATATTTCGACCGATCCATCCCATGTGAACCATTAGGGTCCACCATATTTTTTCTACAAACATGCGGTTGCCAAAGCCATGCCCCCTCTTCAGAGCATCTTTTCGTTCTCCTCTGCGATTCGATAAGTGCTCCTTCATCCACTTTTCATGCTCAATTTCAAAACTCAACCTACTCACCCTTTCTGAGCAAATAAAACGCCCCGACTTCCCTTTTAGAAAGGAATATCGGGGCGTGCTTCGCCACAATTGTTATGAATACATATATCATAACCAGGACACCCCTATGCTGCAAGGAGTTTTTACCGATAGCCAGTTCAGAGTGATATTTCGTACAAAACACTGGATAATTCCCTTACACGCACACATATAAACGACTTTTCGTACAAAATTCCTTAATCAGCCTATTACGTGCTCACTTTTATACGCTTTTTCCAACAAAGTCTCTACTTTATACTGTTATGCGCAAACTTTGTACGATTATTCGTACAAAGTCCTCGAATCGGTTTGCAGCTTGCGCTCTTCTTCTGTAGGGGACCGGTTTCCCTGTCACGGCTTTACTTCTAAATGAGCCAAGGGGCATCGAATCCCTGACCCCAAACTACCAGCGGTGCGCTCTCCAGTATTGCTGGTCATATATAGATTAGCATTTATATTTACTACCATAATTATTTAATTGCTTGCCCTTGACCTAGGCCAAGGATAATGTATTTGCTTTATCTCTGCGATCTGTTTACGAACTGCGGATAGCCATTCATCCTGAGGTATATACCCTAGTTTCAGACGAGCATTTTCCATGGTGGGCACCCAGTTCTCGCACACGAAAACTACCGATCTCATCAGGAATGGGTCCCCTGGGATCACATGCCTTAATTTCTCCATAAGCCAACCGAAAGCATATGCAGCCGGGTAAGGCACACTGTAGTGCGGGGTCGAGAAGCCCGTTTCCTTTGCTATGAACGAGAAAAGTTCACGAATTGTAGGATGCTGGGAGCCGGCGATGTTGAAGGATTCATAGGAATCTAGGTTATTAGCTGTTGCAGCTAACATGAAGGCCCTGCCCATGTCCTCACCAGTAACTAAAGGTAACCGCATATGTCCTCCAGCCATCCAAGGCACCAGGTGCGTTCTCATCCGCGGCAGAAGCATCGGCAGCAATCCAGAAGTATTCCCTGGACCAACGAAGTGACCTAACCGCATCGTGATCATCTGAGTACTGCTCGAAGCGATTGATCTCATGTAACGATCCAAGTCCATGAGATAATCCACATGCGGCCAGAATCCTGTCTTCTTGCGAGCTAATGACAATTCATCTGCAGGTGGTGCATTTTTGTCCCGCGCGATCGGTGCAATCGTTATCGTGCTGGTTTGGATAAACCGTTTTACCCCTTGCTTAACAGCTTGATTAATTAAATCTTTTATAGGTTCATAGAAGTATTCGTACTCTTGCTTCTCATGACCCCAGAAGGTGCCAAAGCTCCCAGAATTGCATACCACATCGATATCTTCTAGTACGGATCTGCGATAATCCACATCAACCAAATCACCTTGTCGAACCTCACCTTTGAACCAATCCGACAATTTTTTGGAATCTCGACACGCAGCTATTGCCTCCACTCCCGGAACTTCTTTCAGCGCCTTCAAAATATTACTTCCCACGAACCCTGTTGCCCCTGTTACCAATACTTTCATCATTATTCCTCCTATTCATTTTTCGATATGAAAGCTTCGATAAGTTCGAATGGAATATGATCGCCAATGTGCTTTCCATAGAAGGCAGTATGAATCGACAAGTCTGGATTTATCAGAAAATCAGCCGGGATCAAATCCATCTCACCATCCACTCTCTTCACGTTTATCCCTTCCTTCATGGCATCTATAGATAGAGAGGGCTCTAGCAAAACCTTTATCGGGCCCTTCCAATCATTTTCAATCCTGTATAGGCTATAGATCTCCTTCATCGGGTCTGAAATCATGGGGAATGGCGGATTTCTCCGCTTCGCGTGCTCATGCACACTCTCCTTCGGTGATTGCCAGAAGCTTAGCATCTTCAAGCCTTGCGACTCATACCTCTTGGTCAGATTCATGAGCTTATTCACTCTTAGATTGCAGAATGGGCAAGCTGAGAATCGATAAAAGGACAACATGACCTTGCTCCCCTTATAGTCGTTAAGAATGATTTCGCGGTCGAATATGTCCTTCGTACGAAAGTCTGGTGCGTCTTGACCCGCTCTAAGTCGCATATAATCTCCTCCTTGGTTTTGTACCAACTAGTTGGTATGTAATTAGATAAAATTAATGGCTCAGTGCGCGCCATATCCTTACGGCTTTCTAATCAGCGTATTCATATATGCTCGGAAATACTCCACATTGGTAGTAATAATAGTCGGATCCAGCTTTGCCTTAGCCAATATAAGCGAACCTTGGTAGAGCGAGATGAAGTACTCTGCCACACTGACGGGGTCAAACAATGCCTGTGGAGCATAAACATTCTTGCAATCCGTAACAATTTCAATCAGGGGCTGGGCATTCATTACGAAGTTAGCCTCACACATCACCCTCAACTCAGGATAATCCTCTGATAACTCCTGTGCAAAAGTTGAAGCAAGACAGCTATTAGGAAGATCTGGATTTCGAGACACTAATAGATAGAAGTCCAGAAATTTCTGAAGTCGGGCCCAAGGATCCTTCTCATTCTCAATACCTGAGTTCTGCAGCAATCCTTGCTGTAGTAGGCCGAAGTAAGCAAGCGTCTCCTTAGCTGCATCCTCTTTGCTTTTGAAGTAGTGGAAGTAGCTCCCTTTCGTGACTTTGGCCTCAGCGCAAATTTCATCTACGGTTGTTGCATGGTAACCTTTCGCGAGCATTAGCTTAAGCGCCACATCTAATAACTTCCTCTTCTTCTCCGGATAATGCTCCAACAAAGTGTCCATCATTATCTCCTTCACATAACAAACCATACCTACTAGTTGGTATGGTACTTGAAAGTTAAACATTTGTCAATAGTTACCTCTTATTAGGGATGGATAAGTATGCACCAATCCTGCCGCCTCTAACTTATCAATTTGTCTACTAACACTCGAGTATTTTTTCCCCATCATGTCGGCATAATGTCAAAGCTAGTCGAAATCGCTGATTTCCAACCTTAATTCATAACAGAATTGAATAGTCATACCCTACTATTCAAGCCAAATCGGTGTGTGCATCGATCCAAATTAAACCTAATTCCCCACCATACCGTTCATTCAGATAGGCAAACGGCCATACGTACCGTTCTCGTTAACAAGCGGCATTCCATCATAAGCTCGAACTGAAACTTTAATAAGAGGTTGATGATTGTCAGGAGCCAACCAAGCCAGCAGTTCGGCTCCAAAAGCATAGTTAGGGTTTCCTCCTTGCCATTGCGGCATTAGAAGACGGATTGTCTTGTCGGTCATATTCCCACTCGCAATGACAGCCGACCCAGCAGTACATCTCCACCAAACAAAAAAGCAGCCATAAGGCTGCTGTACGATTTTCTTTGGTGGAGATTAGCGGGATCGAACCGCTGACCTCNNCAAGCGCTCTCCCAGCTGAGCTAAACCCCCATAACGTTCTTATGAGATTATACATAATTCATCAATGGTTTGCAATATACAAGTTTTGAAAGTTGTAAGTACTAGCCGATAATAATCTTCTCCTCCGGATAACGTATCTTAAGAGGACGTTGCTTCTCATTCCTGAACATATATAGCAACGTAAGGAGACCGATTCGACCAATGAACATCAGCACGATCAGAACAGGTTTACCTGCATCAGACATCAATGGAGTAAGTCCTATAGACAAACCACAGGTTCCGAAAGCTGACATTACCTCAAAGAGAATAATGCTGAGCGGAAAATTCTGCACCTCTGTAATATCAAGAATTAACACACTTACCACACAGAGAATACATGCAATCGCAAATACGAAGAAGCTCTTAAGGACATCCTCATGCTTCAATGTACGCTTGAACACCATCACTTCTTTGCGCGAACGTGCTACAGATATGAGAGTAAGGATAATTACAGCGAAGGTTGTTGTACGAATACCTCCACCAGCACTTGATGGACTCCCCCCAATGAACATGAGAATCGAGGTAAAGAATTGCGTGCCTGACCCTATTTCACTCATATCCAGTGTAGACAACCCCCCACTTCGTGAGGTTACCGAGCTGAAGAGAGAATAGAATAACTGTTCATGCCAGGGTCTGCCATCCAAGAATAATTGTCGCTCCAATACCCAAAAGCCAATTGCACCTACAATAAGAAGAACAAAGAAAGTTATTGAAGTAATCTTAGTAAATAAGGAAAATCGAAAGTGTGGTGTCTTGCCAAACAAGTATTCGCGTAATTCGATCAACACTGGAAAGCCAACAGAACCACAGATGATCAGAAGCATCGTAACAACCTGTACGAAGTAATCATCCGCAAATCCAATCAGTGAATCACCGAATATATCAAATCCAGCATTTGTATAAGATGATAAAGAATGAAACATTGCATAATAGAACGACTCTAGCCAGCCTTCATAATATCCATTTAACTTGAAGTAGAATCCGAAGATTATTGTTCCACCTGCTTCAAAAAGAATGACCATCTTAACAATAACAAGCAATAAACGCACCAAGCCTGCCAAATGATTCTGATTCTGATCGAGCATAATCAATCGTCTTTGGGACAAGGATACGTTCTGACCTAGGATAAGCCACAATAATGTACCCAATGTCATAATACCAATTCCGCCAAATTGAAATGCGAGTAAGAGCATACTTTGTCCGAACATTGTAAACGTTGCAACTGTATCCACGGGTGTCAAGCCTGTGATACTTACAGCGCTTGTCGCTACAAACAAAGCATCCACAATAGTTAGTCCTTGGCCTGGTTTAATGCTTATGGGCATCAGAAGAATGGATGTAAACAGAACAATTGCAATGATATATGCACCAATAATGATCTGCGCTGCTGAGAATGACTGGATTTGATGTTTAATGCTTTCACCTACTTTGGTTCAAGTTTTCAAGTTTTCAAGTTTTCAAGTTTTCGAGTTAAGGCGAGTATGTTATAGATATATATACTTCTCTAGGTATGTTTGCCAAGAAGACTAGTCAATTCCTTCATAAACATATTTATGTCTTTGAATTGCCTATATACCGAGGCGAACCTAACATATGCCACCTCATCCACTGGATGTAATTGCTCCATTACTTGCTCACCAATATCTCGACTTTCGACCTCGGCATGAGCTGTATTACGTATTTCTCTTTCTACGCCTGAGACTATTGATTCTAAAGTTTCGATCGATACAGGCCTCTTCTCACACGCACGAATAAGTCCACGTAATATCTTATCTCGTGTAAATTCTTCCCGACTGCCATCCTTCTTAATCACGATGAGCGGAGTTTCCTCCACGGTTTCAAACGTAGTAAATCTTCGTTGACATTGCTCACATTCTCTTCGTCGCCGAATCGATTTATTCTCGTTTGCCGGTCTTGAATCTAATACTCTGGTTCCATCAAAATCGCATAAAGGACATTTCAATGTAATCCCAACTCTCTAAAAGGTACAATCTAATTTCCATTGCTTACCTGACATGATCTTCGAAGAAACGCACATACTAGATTTACACCAACGACAAGGAGGTGAACATCAAATGGCTCAAGGACAATCACGTAGCAGTAACGTACTTGTAGTGCCTCAAGCTGGCCAAGCTTTAGATCAACTGAAATATGAGGTAGCACAAGAGTTGGGTATCCAAATCCCACAAGATGGCTATATGGGCAACATGGCAACTCGTGATGCCGGCGCAATAGGAGGCCACATCACACGTAGACTTGTACAAATCGCAGAACAACAACTTGCTGGTCAAACAAAATAATGGCATTATCTCGATTCACAGAGTGTCGGATAGCGGTAGAGATACCTCTTGTTCGGCACTTTTTATTCAATTAGCTTTCCCTATTGTACCAAATATCCGAATAATATCGCTCATGTTTTTTATAATAGTAAATAATTCGTTGTACATAGTGTCGCGTTTCGCCAAAGGGTACATATGCTAATTCAGCGAAGCTTCCATCCCAGGTTCCATTCTCCAGCCATCTACTCACGTTGCCCGGTCCTGCATTGTAAGCCGCAGCAACAAGCGCAATACGATCCTCTTTTAATTCCATCTTCGAAATTCTTTGTTCGAATTGCTTCTGAAGTGAACTTATATACCAGGTTCCTACTTGAATATTCACATCGGGTGTCGTCATACGATTAGAGATATCCTCTGATGAACCAGTCACATTCAATATCCATTCTGCAGTATTCGGCATAAGCTGCATAAGTCCAACTGCACCCTTAGAAGAAATCTTGTCCGATTTAAAATTGCTCTCCACACGAATAATCGCAGAAACCAGGAATGGGTCTAGTTTACTCTGACTTGAAGCTAATCTAATTTCTTTCTGATATTGAATCGGATATATCCATCTCCCTAACCAATCATTACTATAGAATAGTAATGCAACAAGGGATATGAACAAAACTGCGAACACTCTTTTCTTACGGAAGAAAGCGTAAAGCATTATAACCCCTTTTCTCGCCAGAATTGTCGCAATTGAGCCTCTGTTTCCTCTGGCGTTCCACTGTTATCAATGACAAGATCGGCTAGCTGAGCCTTCTGATCAATAGGCATTTGGGCCGCTAACCTTTCCTCTGCTTGTCCTCTAGATAATCCATCTCTGCGCGTTAATCGATCTAGTTGAATTTCTCTAGGTACATAAACAAGCAGAACCATCTCGAACATAGAGGCGAGATTAGATTCATACAATAATGGGACATCTACTACGACTAATCGCTCTGGATTCTCATCCTCGTACAACCTCATTCGCTGCATCATGATCGTTCGAATCTCTGGATGTAATATGCCTTCGAGCTGCTTCCGTGATGACTCATTGGCAAATACAAGCTCTCCGAGCTTCTTACGATTTAGAATGCCTTCAGCGGTAATGACCGTTTCCCCAAAAATGTGTTGAATCTTATTAAGAGCGGGACTACCTGGCAGCACTACCTCCCGAGCGATTTGATCCGCGTCGATTAAGATGGCTCCCATAGCAACTAGATAAGCGGACACCGTGCTCTTCCCACTGGCAATGCCACCAGTTAATCCAATATTCATGAAGGTAGCTCCCATCATTATTCTACAGCAATTTCATTATTCCAAGTGTGATTAATAATATTCCGGGAAGTATGGATAATCGTTGCATCCATTTTCTACGAGATAACCATCTTCCTAATCGTAACCCAATGGTGATGAACAGTCCACCAGAAAAGGCTATCAATACTGCAGTTGAAAGCGGCGAGTAACCAACCAATGCAGCACCAATTCCAGCACCTAATGCGTCTAAGGAAAGGGCAATTCCGAGGAATGCAGCCTCCCAAGCGGATATATTCCCGGATCGATCCATATCTGCTACGGTTGGTGATCGGAGAATCTGAATGACTAATCCGATCTTACGAATTTCAATGTGTAATACAGTTTGAGCAGGCAGCTTCTTATTCTCAATTACCTTTCTTTCTACGGAATCTTCTTCAACTACAACCAACCTTGAATGATGATGGAGGAAAAATTGGATAATAGCCCACATTCCTACTAGAACAAGTATAATTGCGCCTATTGCCTTAGCCGTATCAGGGTTCAACCATTCCAGCATGAGAAGTCCAAGTCTCATTGACCCCCAGATCATAGCTCCTGAACATATCGAGATAATAAGAATTGAAACCCACGGAATACGGATCTTTCGCGCGCCATACAATAATCCTACGCTACAGCTATCCAGACTAACCGCTAATGCAATTAAGATTAAGGATATATAAGCAACCATCCTATGACCCCCCAATAATACTACCTTAATCATGAACATTAAGAGTAATATATGAGGGTCTTTATAAGAATGTGCCCATTATTCAGTGCTGACAATGCGGACAATAATGCGTACCCCTGCCGGCAACTACCGTCTTCTCAATTGGACCGCCACAACGACTACAAGGCTCTTGTTTACGCCCATAAATGAGCAGCTGCTGCTGAAACATCCCCATCTCTCCCTGTCCATTGACATACGATTTGATGGAGGAGCCACCAGCCTCAACAGCTTGTGTTAGGATATCAATGATTGAACGATACAATCGCTTCAATTCAACATTAGTCAGACTATTAGCTATGCGTTCGGGATGTATTCTAGCTTGGAACAGCGACTCGTCCACATAGATATTCCCAATACCTACAATATATGCTTGGTTCAACAGCAATGGTTTAATCTTTGTCGATCTTTTCTTCATGATTTTGCTGAATAAAGCAAGAGTGAAACCAGGATCTAACGGTTCTTGTCCAAGCTTAAGTAGTGGAGGACGTTCGAATTCAGACCCTAACGGAAACAGATGCATCGTTCCAAATTGCCGAACGTCCTTATATCTAAGCTCAGTATTATCGTCAAAATGAAAAATCACATGCGTATGTGTTTCCACCGCTTCACTAGAATCATACACTCCATAACGACCTTCCATTCGAAGATGGGATACTAAGGAGACGTCATCAAGAAGAAATCTTAGAAACTTTCCTCTACGTCCCACTTCACGAAAGGTCTGACCAATAAGTGCATGACAGAACGGCTCAGGCTCTGGATACTGAATAATCCGAGCGAGTCGCACGGTCACACGCTCAATTCGCTTCCCAACGATAAGCTGCTGAAGCGTCCTGCGTACCGTTTCAACCTCAGGTAGCTCTGGCATGGTAAAGTTCCTCCTAGAATAGAACCTGTAAACGATATGTTCATTGCTCTTGGCAGTTTTTGTCCACCACTGCGACATTACTTCCTATTTCGCCTCGTACCAGTCCAGTCCATGACTAACATCAACCTTTAATGGAACATCTAGCTCGAGTGCACCTTCCATTACTTCACGTAATAGCTGTTGCATCCGCTCTAGCTCATCCTCAGGCACTTCAAGCACCAGCTCATCATGAACCTGTAGCAGCAATCTACTCCGCACCTGCTCTTTATCCATACGTTCGACAAGCTGAACCATTGCTAGCTTAATAATATCTGCTGCAGTTCCTTGGATTGGTGAATTCATTGCTGTACGTTCTGCGAAGGAACGAAGGTTAAAGTTAGAGCTGCTAATCTCTGGCAGATAGCGGCGACGTTGGAGCAGGGTCGTCACAAACCCGTCTACCTTAGCCTGCTTTACAACATCATCCATGAATGTTCGTACCCCTTGGAATACAGCAAAATATTGTTCAATGAATTGAGCAGCTTCCTTACGTGTAATATTCAAATTCTGTGACAAGCCATAGTCACTAATGCCATATACTATACCAAAGTTGACAGCCTTCGCCTGCCGACGCATATTCGAGTCAACCGCATCCTCACTTACACCGAACACATCCATAGCTGTCTTCGTATGAATATCCATATCATTGTGGAATGCTTCCTTCATCTTCTCATCCTTCGAGATATGAGCGAGCACCCTTAGCTCAATCTGAGAATAATCGGCGCCTACAATAAGCCACCCTGGCTCGGAAGGAACGAATACCTTACGGATTTTGCGGCCTTCCTCCAATCGTATCGGAATATTCTGCAGATTAGGAAATTGACTGCTAAGTCTGCCCGTTGCAGCAATGGTCTGACGATAATACGTATGAATCTTGCCAGTGCTTGACCGAACCTCCTTTAGTAAGCCTTCTACATAAGTAGATTGAAGTTTAGTCAACTGACGATAGAGCAATATCTTAGGTATGATCTCATGATAAGGCTCCAGCTTCTCCAAAACCTCTGCATCTGTAGAATACCCTGTCTTCGTCTTCTTCCATACAGGGAGACCAAGCTTATCGAAGAGAATTTCGCCCAATTGCTTAGGTGAATTAATATTAAAAGTAACTCCACCAGCTAATTCGTGCACCTGCTGCTCTAATTCCTTTATGCGGCCGACTAATTCTTCACCATACAGCTTGAGGCTATCCGTATTCACTCGAATGCCCTGAACCTCCATACGAGATAACAATGATGCCAATGGTAATTCCAATTCGTAGAACAGCTTATTCATCCCGCTATTGTCCAATTCAGCCTTCAGATGCATGTTCAGGCGTTGTAGGGCTATAACCTTCCTACACATAAACTGTGCTAAGATCTCATCTTCGGGCACCTTGAATTTTGCGCCCTTACCGAATATCTCTTCGTCATCGGGTAGGGCTAATAGTCCATGCTTGCGCGTAATTCCAGATAACGTTAGGTTGGAATCTGTTGGGTCAAGTAAATAAGCAGCTAGTAGAGCATCAAACTTAACTCCCTTCAAGGAAATACCTTTCCAGGCTAAGGCCACCTCTGCTTTATGTGTATCGTAAATTGCCTTAGCAATGGATTCATCACTTAACCACCGTCGGATTGGCTCTGCCTCAGCACCTTCCAAGATGTCCATTGGAACATAATAGCTAATCTCTGATGAATATAATGCTAGACCGAGAACATCACCAACATGCGGGTTCTCTCCAGTTACCTCAACATGAATCGCTTCTATAGAGTCCAATTGTCCAACTAACGTAGTAACCGATGCTTGGGTCATGATTTCAAACCTAATGTCATCTAATTCAGCTTGAGCTTCATCAGGATTGGATAGCTCCATTCGTTCAAGCAATTGCTTAAATTCTAGCTTGCGGAATAATGTGCTTACAGGAACAGACTCGAATCCATTATATTTGACAGCACTCCAGTCCTGATCCATAGGCACCTCTCGATATATGGTCGCTAGAGCCTTACTCTTCAAAGCATCTTCCTTATTATTTGAAACCTTCTCTTGTAATTTCCCCTTTAGCTCTGCAGCATGCTCCAATACATTCTCAACGCTTCCGTATTCATGAAGCAGCTTTAATGCTGTCTTCTCTCCAACACCCGGTATCCCTGGTATATTGTCAGAAGCATCTCCCATTAGACCTTTCAAATCTATAATCTGATGTGGCGCGAGGTTGTATACCTCGCGGATATGTGCTGGGTCATAGTGCTCAACTTCACTAATACCTTTGCGTGTTATTGCAATCGTTACCTGTTCAGATGCGAGCTGGAGCATATCCTTGTCTCCTGAGACGACAATGACTTGTATGTTCTTCCGCTCATCCGCCATCTTCGTTAAGGTACCGATAATATCATCCGCTTCATATCCATCAAGCTCATATCTGGCGATTGAGAAGCTGTCGATCAACTCTCTAATAAGCGGGAATTGCTCAGACAATTCAGGAGGAGTTTTCGCCCTTCCACCCTTGTAGTCTGTATACTCTTTGTGCCGAAAGGTGATCTTCCCTGCATCGAAAGCTACTAGCATATGTGTCGGTTTCTCTTCATCAATAAGGCGCAATAGCATCGTTGTAAAGCCTAATACGGCATTCGTATGTAAGCCACTAGAGTTGCTAAGTAAAGGTAACGCATAGAAGGCGCGATTCGCTATACTATTCCCATCTATTATAATTAACTTGTCCACTCCATCACCCCAATATTTGATCACTGATTTGGGTACAACATGCCCATGAACATCATAGCATAATTGTATAAGAACGTGAATTTATCACAAGCTTTTACTTGCATACTCTGAGGATGCACCTATATTACCTAAGATAATGAAGGGAGACTTAGAGCATGAAGCCCGTATTCAACAGTATAGATAAGAAAGTTATCTTCTTCGATCTTTATGATACTATAATTGATCGTGACCTGAGCTTTGCTCAAGCGCTCAAGGCAAGCTTAGAGGAGTTTACTGCTCGTTGGGACAATCAGGATTGGACGCCAGAATTAGCCATTGAATTGTATCAGAACGAATGGGGCAAGAAATCGATATCCTCTAAGAAGACTAGAGTGGTTGCGAAGAAACGGAGGTTGGTAAGGACTAAGGCACAACGGCAATTCATGTGTCTAAGAAAATCATTAGTGGACTCCCCATTTGAAGTAACCGAATCATTCCTCAAAACAGTGATAAAACGAGCAAAGGAAATTTATAAGCAGCATCCAATCCTATATCCCGATGTAAAGCACACGCTTGAACAACTGAACCAGCAATACCGTCTTGCACTAATTAGTAATGGGAGGCGAGAACGATTGATTGAGGCGCTACAGCACGCTGGTTTGGATCACCTATTCCCTAAGCAGAGCCTCTTCGTACCATCAAGCTCGAGAACGAAGAAGCCCCACCCGGTTTTATTCCAGAATTCGCTCAAATCGATGAAGGTTCAACCCCTGCAGGCAATCATGGTCGGCAATTCATGGAATAATGATATATTCGGTGGCAATCGATGTGGAATGGACACGATATGGATTCAACCGAGGTATCAGAAAACTCATATGAAACGAATCGGTCGCAATAAAGTAATTATTATTTCTCGCTTCAAGCAATTACTATCATTATTCAACTCTTAACTTGGGCATTCTCTATCTTGACATTAGTAATACATTCAAGAATGGAGCGTATTGATGCTATACCAATAAATTTACCTGCTCTCGTTACTAGTACAATATCATATAATTTATTAAAATCTCTTTTCATTGCGATTTGGGACACTTGCTCGATTGGCATATCCGCCTCAACAATTAAAGGCTGTTGGTCCATTATCTTCTGTATAGGTTTATTCCAATTAAGAGAAATACCGAATTGTTCAGCTAACAAACGATAAAGCTTTTCTCTCATTAATAAACCAATAGGTCTATTCTGCTCAACAATAACTACACCCATCGACTGAGCCTCTCTCTTCAAAAAATTGGCTACTTCTGAAACAACAGCTTCAGGTTCGAAAGTTCTCATAGGAACAACCAGTTCACATATAGTAATGGGTGATTCAATCTTCGCTCTAACTGGATTCTGAAGATTGATGTCTATGATCATATCGGTGTCAATGAGTCGCATTTCTTTATTCGGCCTACCCAAATAATAGCCTTGTGCATAATGAACACCCATCGAGATGACCTTATGGAAATCCTCTCTACACTCAATGCCTTCAGCAATAATCCTTATATTCAAATGCTGTGCCATTGTAATAAAGGTTCGCAATATATTCTCCTTGACCTTATCATGATGAACACCATGTACCAACGAGCTGTCCACCTTAATATAATCTGGTTGAAGCTCTGCAATAGCCTGTAGGGAGGAATACCCAGCGCCTGCATCATCGATTGCGATCTGATAACCTTGATTTCGGTAATGCTCCAACACCTGCTTCATCGTATCAAAGTCTCGAATGGAGCTACGCTCTGTGATCTCGAATACAACCTGATGCGGCTCAATTCCACATTGCTCTAGCAAGGTACGAGTTAATCCAGGAGTAAACATCGGGTCATTAATAATATTAGAGGGAACATTAATGAATACCTTCTGTACAATCCCTAAGGCTTGACACCCACGTAAAGCCTTCTCTCTAGCTAAGCGATCTAGAATATATACACTATCCTCTAATTCTGCATAATTGAATAGCTCAATTGGCGTGTGAAATTTACTCCCTTCAGGTCCTCTTGTTAATGCCTCATAGCCATGAACATTCCCATTGGACAGGTCAACAATTGGCTGGTATACACTATTAATGCTCTTATCGTATAAAATTCGTTGAAATTCATCTCGCTCTAAGGAAAGTGAAAAGGGTGATTTCTTCGTCTTTGCTTGATGTATAGTATTCTTCATTGCCGAATAAACGACATAGTGCAAATGTTTAGATTGATTATTAGGAATAATGTCACACCCAACATGTAGAGTGAAGTCCTTAAGAACAGGAAGCTCTGTTAATACCGCTTGTTCTGCACCCAATCTAATTTCATTACTTAGATTCCGTAGAATTTGTAATTCTTCAAGCTCCACCTTATGGGGTAGAGCAGTATACAGGAATAAATCATCTCCAATAATTCGATAGGTGATCAGTGCAGGCGTTACACGTGTAACTGTCAGCTTAAGAATACTTAATATTTGCTCGCATATCTGGGAGCCGTAGATATTCTCAATTTGCGTGAAATCAGCAATGTCAAAGTAAATAAGTCCAACGGATTGACTTTTCAATCGTTCTGCGATTAGTGCTAACAACGGCTCATCATTATATTGAAAATCCACCATTCCGATCACAACGCTTCTCTGTAGTATTTTGTAGGTTTTTATCGATAATTGACTATCTTTATCCTATACGTTCTAGGTCATGTGAATCACAGAGTTTTATTAACCAAATGTAAATTTATACACTGGGATTGCTTGTATACTTCTTCTATAACAAATATATAAATAAGGCTATCCAATGTCTGATAGACGAAGGATAACCTCTGTATTAGGTATTTACGATCAAGCAGTCGTTATTACTGATTAAGATCAGGCCTTTTTCCTCTCACTAGATAGACTACAGACTCACCAATATTCGTAGCATGATCAGCAATTCGCTCGAGATAACGACTGACAAAGCCTACTAATATAGCCTTGTTAATGGATTGTGGATCATGAGCAATATGAGTAAATAGTTCGATCATCACCTTGCTGTGAAGAGAATCGACCTCATCGTCCATTTTGGCCATTTTGTATGCAAGGTCGATATTCTCATCCGTGAAGGCAACGATGCTTTCGTTTGTCATCTGCTGGGCTAGTTCAGCCATTCGAGGTATATCGGTCAAAGTCTTAAGCGTGCTGTTCTCACCTAAGCGAACTGCTGCTTTAGCGACATCAACAGCAAGGTCAGCCATTCGCTCTAGATCACTTGCAATCTTGAATGAAATAAGGATTCGACGCAGATCCTTCGCAACTGGCTGTTGTGTTGCAATCAGCTTGGAGCCGATATCATCGATTCTTTCTTCTAAGGCATTAATTTCATGATCCTGAGAGATAACCATATGAGCGGATGTTAGATCCCCTGTTATTAACGATTGAACTGAAAGCTCGATTGCTTTCTCTACACGTTCACCCATTAGAATTATTTCCGTTGTTAGTTCCTTCAAATGCTCGTCAAATTGAAACCGATATGTTGCCATATGAATCCCTCCAATTAAGTTTAGTATAGAAAGCTAAGCTTCAACCGAATCGACCGGAAATGTAATCCTCTGTACGTTGGTCATCTGGATTGGAGAATAGCTTATGAGTATCTGCGAACTCAACAACCTCTCCATGTAGGAAGAACGCTGTTTCTTGCGAAACTCTTGCTGCTTGCTGCATATTGTGTGTAACGATTACTATCGTGTACTGTTTCTTTAGCTCCTGAATGAGTTCTTCAATTTTTAATGTAGAGATTGGATCGAGAGCTGAGGTGGGTTCATCCATTAGAAGAATTTCTGGATTAACCGCTAAGGCTCGTGCAATGCATAAGCGCTGCTGCTGCCCCCCAGATAAACCGTAAGCTGATTTCTTCAGGAAATCTCTAACTTCCTCCCACAATGCTGCTCCGCGCAAGCTTTTTTCGACGATTTCGTCCAATTCCTTTTTGTTACTTACTCCATGTATACGAGGTCCATACGCAACATTATCGTATATGGATTTAGGAAATGGATTCGGTTGCTGAAAAACCATGCCAATATCCTTGCGAAGAAGCTCAACACTAACATTAGAATCGTAAATATTCGTACCTTTAATTAATATCTGTCCATCGATTTTCACATCAGCAATCATATCATTCATGCGATTCAGAGAACGAAGTAAAGTCGATTTACCACAACCTGAGGGTCCGATAAAAGCGGTTATTGATTTTTCCTTAACCTGCATATTAACCTGCTTCAATGCTTGGAAATGGCCGTAGTGCAAATTAAATTTTTCAATCTCTATCATATTATTCATACTATATATCTCCTCCATATATGTCTTGAGAACAAGCTCGCTTGTCCCTTAGTATTTTTTGGCGTATTTATTCCTAAGAATTATAGCTAAGGCATTAATGGATAATAGAATGAACATGAGTACGACAATTCCCGCGGATGCGACATGCCTGAACTGCTCTTTAGGTAAACCGGTCCAGTTATAAATTTGAATCGGCATAGCCGTGAATGAGTCGAATATACTTGTGGGAAGCTTAGCCGTATAAGCTACAGCCCCAATAATAATAATCGGTGCAGTTTCACCAAGCGCTCGTGATACGCCTAGTATCGAGCCTGTCAGCATTCCCGGTAATGAAGATGGAATAACAATTCTGAATATCGTAGTCCATTTGCCCGCACCAAGTGCGAAGGATGCGTTACGCAAGCTGCCCGGCACTGCTTTAATTGCTTCTTGGGATGCCACAATAATGACGGGCAATATAAGGAGGGTCAACGTTAGCGCACCTGATAGAACACTCCGGTCGAAACCTAGGTATCTGACAAAGATAGCCAAGCCCAACAATCCGTATACAATGGAAGGTATACCCGCCAAATTGCTAATATTGGTTTGAATGAGCCAATTAAATCGGCTTGGCTTAGCATATTCTTCAAGGTAAATAGCGGTAGCGACACCTAATATAAATGAAAGGGGAGCGGCTATACCGATCAAATAAAGGGATCCAACAATGCCTGCGATCATACCCGCTTCCTCATATTTGCGAGAATCAAATGTACTAATAAAATTCCAATTCAACCAGCCTAGGCTCATCTGAACAACGTCGAAAAGCAATACGAATAGTACAGCAATCCCAAAAAAAGCGGATAAGAAAAAGAGGATATGGAATACTTTATTTATAGATTTTCTACGTTTGATTCTTAGCTCCAAGGCTTCTCTTGAGATNNTAGAGCAACACGAATAACACAGCGATCCCAAAAAAGGCAGATAAGAAAAAGAGTGTGTGGAATATTCGATTTTTTAATTTTCTGCTTTTTATTCTTTTTTCCAAGGCTTCCCTTGAGATCATTGATAATCCTCCTTAAATCGCCCGGATATATATTTGGCCAATATATTCATAACAAAGGTAATGACGAATAATGCAAGCCCTACAGCAAAGATTGTTAAATATTCGATACTGCCATGAGGTGTATCACCTTTACTAATTTGTACAATGTAGGCTGTCATCGTCTGAATGCTCTGCAAATAATTAAAATCTAGATTAGGCAATGATCCTGCCGCAAGGGTAACGATCATCGTTTCTCCTATTGCTCTTGAAATTGCTAGTACAACGGAAGCAATAATACCTGATAAAGCCGAAGGGAAGACAACCTTTACGGCCACTTCAAACTTCGTAGATCCAAGCGCATAAGCAGCATGACGAATGCTCTTAGGAACTGAACTCATTGCATCCTCGCTGAGAGAGGAAATCATTGGAAGAATCATAATACCAACAACAATACTTGCACTAAGTGCATTAAAAAGAGTCAAGTCTGGAAAGATGGTTTTCAGAAAGGGCGTAACAACAGATAAGGCAAAGAAACCATAAACGATCGTTGGAATTCCAGCCAGTATCTCAAGCATAGGCTTAACAATATTGCGTACACGGCTTGGTGCATATTCGCTCAAATAGATTGCGCTGCCTAAACCAAGGGGAACCGCTACAACGCTAGCACCTATGGCAATCATCATAGTACCTGCAACTAATGGCATAACTCCGAAATTCTGACTAGAAAACATCGGTGTCCACTTAGGATTAGTTAGAAATTCCACAATGGAAACAGCCTTGAAAAATCCATAGGATTCCGTTAGTAGAATAATGACGATTCCTACGGTAGTAATTATCGATAGTAAGGAAACAAACCACAAGAGCTTTGGCATAAGCAGCTCTAACAGCCCTGTTCTGCCTTTATAGGAGACTATATTATTTTTAGTAGTGGGCTTATTTGCTAACATGAGATTCTCCTTCGAGAGAGATAGTAGGTATATTCAAAAATAAGGCGAAGCCCTTTTATAATTAAAAGGACTTCACTTATTATTTCAAATCCATTGTTGATGTATTACTTCACGCCTGCAATTGCTAAGTTTTCCGTGTACATCTCTGGCTTAAGCTGAATGTAACCAACCTCAGAAACCAGTTCCTTACCTTCATTAAAGTGGAATTCGAGATACTTCTGGATTTCTGGTCTTGCAAGCTCACTCTTCTTCACATAGATGAAGATTGGGCGACCTAGTGGAGAATAAGATCCATCTTCAATGGTTTGATCAGTAGGAGATATACCATTAATCTTCACTGCCTTCAATGTATCTTGGTTTTCTACATAATAAGCATAACCGAAGTATCCCATTGCATTCTTATCACCAGCTACACCCTGCACAATAATATGATCATCTTCGGATGGCTGGTAGTCACCACGTGAAGCTTTTGCCTCTCCAACAATTTCTTCAGTGAAGTAATCGAAAGTTCCGGAGTCAGTTCCTGGACCGTATAGGTTGATCTTCTCATTCGGCCACCCTTCACGAATATCAGCCCATGTCATAATCTTACCTTCAGCAGCAGGCTCCCACAGCTTCTTTAATTCGTCGACCGTCATATCTTCTGCCCATGTATTATCCTTATTAACAACGACTGTTAAACCATCATTAGCAATTTTAAATTCAACGCCTTCAACGCCATTTGCTAAAGCAGCTTCCTTCTCTTCAGCTTTCTGTGGACGAGAAGCGCCAGTGATATCCAACTCGCCAGCAGCGAATTTCTTAAAGCCACCGCCAGTACCGGATACAGCAACCTCTACATTAACGTCGCCATTCACAGCCATAAACTCTTCAGCAACAGCTTGTGAAATTGGATAAACAGTAGATGAACCGTCGATTTTGATTGTTCCGCTTACTTTCGCTTCATCTTCCTTTTTCGGCTCATCATTCGCAGGTGCTGCTACTGACTCATTTGTAGTTCCTTTGTTAGTTGTGTTGTTCTCTGCATTGTTGTTACCGCATGCCGCTAATACGATTATTAGCATCATAGTACCCAGTAAGATTAACCCTTTACGCATAAAGCTGTTAGTCACGAAGACCACTCCCATATATTTATTTGTTTACAAGAGTAATAGTACGTGCGTGATGTTATCGCAATATATATGATTTGTTAACGCTATGTAAAAAATACTGAAAATAATTAACGTTTCTTTCGACAAATTTAGCAATTTGTTAACACAAAACGACAATGGTTTTAATTGACTACATTTAATATATGGAATAGATCAGAGAGAAGGAGTGGGATTTGTTGAAGAGAAACCCGATCAATCAGACAATTGTTAAGTTTACGAATCTATCGCTAAGAACCAAAGTTATTATCAGCTTCACATTAATTATTGCAATAGTTACGGTGGTTGCTCTGTATAATCTCTATCGTGTTGAGCAGATTAAAGACCAGTTCACTATTCAGAACACTAACGTAGAGAAACAGCTTCTAGCAATGGATTTAAAGCAGCAGGCACAGATATTGGATGTTATGACCATGGGTTTAGCCATATCAAGAGACATATCTATAGTGGATGAGTACAACGTAGAAAGGGATGTATTCTTAAATTTAGTCAAGAGAGTCGTAGATAATTCGTCTACACGAGAACAACGTAAGTGGAAAGCGTTCCTAACTACAACATCTAAGGAATACGCCAATAATTTCGATAGTATCTCATCTATAGTTAGCAATACAGCATTATCAACGGAATCTAGCAGCCAAATGATTCAGCAGCAATACAAGATGTCTCAGGCACATAAAAAGTATATTTTCGAATTAACCGATAATTATTATGAGGTGTTCACTCGAGAGGCTGACGATTCAAGGCAGCAATCCTCTTCTTTATTGGACAATACGGTACAGATGCTTGTTGTAGCTATCCTTATTATAATACTTGTGTCCATAATTGTAACGGTATTATTCATTCATGCCTTTGTCGGTCCGATACGTAAGCTACAGCATGCGATAAGCCAAATCGCTCTTGGTGATTTAAGAGTAAAGATCAATTCGAAATCGCTTGATGAGCTTGGACAATTAAGTCAGAACTTCGATCATATGACAGAGCAGATGAGTCATATGCTCGTGTCAACTCGTCATATTGCTGAAGGTCTCACTGAGCTTTCAACTGCTTTCGAGCTTGAATCAAGAATGACTGCTGCAGCGGGGATTGAGATTAGCAGAGCGATGAACGAGATATCCATTGGTTCAGAGCAACAGGCTGAGCAAGCAGAGGAAAGCGCGATCGGCATCAACGCTCTAGAACAAGATGTGCTAGAAATCAGCAGGATTACAGATAAGCTGAAACAATTATCAGCTGAGACTACATTAAATACGAATCATGGAGCTCTTTCCTTACAAGTACTTAGTGATTCCGCATTACAAACAGAGGATCGATTACATATAATGGTCAACTCACTAGATACGCTTGCCAAGCTAACGAGAGAGATCAGTAAAATTTCTAACACAATATCTGACATCTCAACCCAAACAAACCTGCTTGCAATTAATGCTTCTATTGAAGCTGCACATGCGGGAGAGCATGGAATAGGCTTTGCAGTTATAGCGAATGAGGTTAGAAAGCTTTCAGTTGAATCTAAACAATCATCTAATGATATCTTCCTCTTGGTTCAAACACTCCAGAAGCAGATGATGGTTGTTCAAGAGAAATTAACAGAGACAGAAGTAAGCTTAGAAGAGCAAAATGGAAAAATTGTACAAACGTCCCAATCCTTCTCCATGATCGAGCAATCGGCTGAACAGATGGCTACTGCTATGACTAGCATTCACAGCAATGTGGAGCAAGCTCGGATCAAAAATCAATCACTCGTTCAATCCATACTTGTTGTATCTGGGATTGCCGAGGAAACAGCTGCAGGCGCACAGGAGATTAATTCCTCAACTAATCAACAAGAGGCTGCTGTTCAACGTATCGCTGATCAAGCAGTTAAGGTTAATGCCTTAGCTCAACAATTATTCACAGAAATCCGAAGATTTCAGATTCATTGATAATGATGCGTCGGCACATAAAAAACTCTGTGATGTATAAATACTCTGAGAGTCTACCTAAGGCATATCCATGAAATAATAACACATTCGAAAGAGGACCACGGATATACCATCCGTGGTTCTCTGTGTCCGTTTAATTTGTGACCTTCTATCCTAAGTCTGATTAGAGCTTTGTTGGATATATCTCATTCAAGGCTTCCTTCTGAGGTGGCTTAATATCAATAATCTCACGAATGCCCTTTGCCATTGCTTCTGCTTCTTCAATGGTCGAGGCTAAGCCTAATTGAATTAATACCCCTGCAGCTACCGCTCCTGTCCTCCCTCTACCACCAGCACAGTGAAAAGCGACCTTCTTATTATCGAGATACGCATCAGTTACGGCTTGAATGGCTTGCTTGAAGCCCTCTGCTTGAGGCTGCTCGGCGTGATCACCCAATTGAATGCGAATCCAATCCACCTGTGCTTCAGGATAAGCACACTCTATCGCTTCTCCCCTAAGATCAACGACAACCTCGATTCCCTCATTCTTAACCATAGCTTCAACGTCAGAAGCAGCACCCATGAATATGCGATTGTCGTGAAGCACATGATAGCTCTTCTTAACGGCAGGCGAGTTCAAGAATTGCGTTATCCGTAGCTTAATGTCATCTCGCACTTTACGGAATTGCGACATGATTTCTTCCTCGGTTCCGGTAGCTTTGGCTGGATCGTCAAAGCCCCAATGCCACTTCACAACATTCTGGTTGGAGATAACCGGGCAATGCTCATCCGCGTGTCCACATAATGTAATCACATAATCCGCACGATTCAGTATCTCAGGATCAATTACATTAGAGCTATTGTTACTAATGTCCACACCAGCCTCTTCCATAACCTTAACCGCTCTTGGGTTTAAACCATGTGCTTCTAGTCCAGCGCTTAGCACCTCATATCGATCACTACCTAAAGAACTCATAAATCCATCTGCAATCTGACTTCTACATGAATTTCCTGTGCACAAAAAATAAATTAACTTCTTGTTCATGTTTTCTCGAGCTCCTCTATATTTAAGATATCAACAACAACCAAAGATAAAGTCCAACTAGTGTTATGAACAACGTAGGTATCGTAAGAATAATTCCGATCTTAAAGTAATAACCCCAAGTAATTTTGATACCCTTGCGTGACAGCACATGCAGCCACAGTAGTGTTGCAAGTGAACCTATCGGAGTGATCTTAGGTCCTAGGTCGGAACCAATCACATTCGCATAGATTAACGCTTCCCTGATTGCTCCAGAGGTTTGCGTTCCCTGGATAGCAAGTGCATCAATCATCACCGTTGGCATGTTATTCATAATGGAGGATAATATCGCTGCGATAAAACCCATTCCAATCGTGGCTGCGAACAACCCTTGATCAGCAACTACCTGAATCACATCACCAAGACGATCTGTAAGCCCTACATTACGAAGTCCGTAAACAACGACATACATACCAATAGAGAATACGACAACAGCCCAAGGAGCATCCAGAATAATTCGCTTCGTCTCGATAACCGGGCTTCTACGAGCTACAATAATGAAGATGATGGCAACTACACCCGCTATAATAGATACGGGAACAGCGATAAATTCACTTAGTAAGTAAGCAGCTAATAGCACCGCTAGAATCACCCACGATAGACGGAACAATCGCAAGTCCTTAATTGCTTCGTGTGGTTGCTTCAGCTGTGCAACGTCATAGTTGCCTGGAATACTTTTGCGGAAATATAAATATAAAACAAGAATACTTGCTCCTAAAGCGAAGAAATTAGGCACTATCATACGACTAGCATACTCTACAAAGCCAATACCGAAGAAATCTGCAGAAACAATATTCACCAGATTGCTGACTATAAGCGGTAAAGAGGTCGTATCAGCAATAAATCCGCTTGCCATAATGAAGGGCAGGATCATCCGATCCTCAAATTTGAGTGCTCGAACCATTGCCAATACTATAGGAGTTAGAATTAAGGCTGCACCATCGTTAGCGAAGAATGCAGCAACCGCGGAACCAAGTAATATCACATAAACGAACATGAGCTTTCCACTACCCCTAGCAATCCGCGCCATATGTAAAGCAGCCCATTCGAAGAATCCAATCTCATCCAGAATAAGTGAGATAAGAATGATCGCAACAAAGGCTAATGTGGCATTCCATACAATTAGTGTTACATCCTGAACATCATTAAAATTTACAACCTGGAACGCTAAAGCTAGAATTGCCCCGCCGGCAGCTGACCAACCGATATTCAGCCCCTTAGGCTGCCATATTACAAATACCAATGTGATTAGAAAAATAAATGAAGCGATATAAACCATATTGTCCCCCTGTTAATCAATGATCTGTTACTCACAGCAATCATTCGTGATGCAATCAAGATTTAACGCATTAATGCTTCCCTTAATAGAAGGAACATATCCCATCACTGCTTGAATGTATGGCACCTTTGTTATAGACAAGGAATAATATACCCATTGTCCACGGCGAGCTTCTGAGACAAGACCAGCAATCTTCAGCTTCCGCAGATGCTGACTAATATTCGGCTGTGTGGTTTCCAATATCTCAACAATTTCACATACACAGAGCTCACGCTCCCTTAGAAGTGCGAGAATCGTTAATCGCGTGCGATCTGCGATTAGCTTTAATGTCTCTGCCATCTCCACAATATCGTCCAACCTTACCCCTCCGTCAGCATAATAATATAAGCAATTGATTATGTGGTCATTATATAATCAGCTGCTTATATTCGTCAATATCATTTCATGCTTTTTCTTGAGCCGAACAGCAAAAATAACAACTCTAGTCCAAGAATTGCAGACCAAAGTTGTTTATTGGAGGTACCTAACTGTACAGAGTTAAATGTTATATCCTTCGGTACTCTATTTGCTCCATGTTACTTCTTTCTCCGAATGTAGAGGCTCTTCCATTACGATACTAGTAAAAGAATGGAAATAGCAATCTTCTTAGTCCGAATAACGGAAACCGTTGCTGCCTAAAGCGACGAATTCTTCGAGGATAGCCTCGACCATAAGAAGGATAGCCTCCTGGATAGCCTCCCGGATAGCCTCCTGGATAGCCTCCTGGATAGCCTCCTGGATAGCCTCCTGGGTAGCCCCCCGGATAGCCTCCTGGATAGCCCCCCGGATAGCCTCCGTATGGGTACTGCCGATTATCAACACCTTCTATTTCACCTATAGGTATAAGTAAAACTACATGATCATCATCTGTATCCTCAATTATACCTTCGTATACATTACCGTCCTTTGCTTCCAATTGTACAAAGTGATATTGATAAGTTTTGCACATTTCGAATATTTGTTTGGATTCCGCATTCACATCCGACATATCTTGATGCATAGTGTTAGCTGGATGTATGGGATTTCCATATGATGCATCCATATTCGGCAATTGTTGCATGAATAAACTCCTCCTTTTCCTGATGTATACTATGCAATACATAGGCATTTGTGATCATGAGTTTATTCAATACATAATAATGAATTCTCTATCTTAATTTGCTAACACTATCCGCTGCTGGAACGCCGAAATTAGGTGTGCCATCTTCGTTCCACTGAATAACCTGAGCTCGTGCATGCCGATTCGGGTCGAATAGTGGATCACCTGTGATTTTCTTATAACTACGAGCGTGATACATAAGAATATCCTTAGCACCATCCTCAGATATTGTAAAGCTGTTGTGCCCGGGACCATATATACGATTTTCGTCATTACTCACAAACACAGGATTTTCCGATTTGCTCCATGCGCTAGGGTCAAGTAAATTACTATTATCTTGTGCAGTGAGTAATCCCATACTGTAATTATGATCTGTAGCGCTTGCTGAGTATGTCATAAAGATTTTACCGTTCTTCTTCAGGACAGCAGCACCTTCATTCACTTTGAAGCCTATGACCTCCCAAGGTAATTCGGGCTTTGTTAGCATCACTTGCTTCCCCTTAATTGTCCAGGGGTTCTCAAGCTCAGCGATATACAGGTTAGAATTCCCATCTATTCGTGGATCTCGCTGTGCCCAAACCAGGAATCGAACATCGTCATGTTCAAAGCTGGTCGCATCCAATGTGAAGGACTCCCAGTTCATCTTGAGTTTGCCCTTCTCCACCCATGTACCTTCCAATGGATTAGCTGAATCATTCTCCAGCACATAGGTTCGATGATCGAACGGGGCATCCGTTCTTGCTGCTGCGTAGTAAATGTACCACTTCCCATCGATATAATGGATTTCTGGTGCCCAGATATGCTTGCTCATCTCGCCCGAATCTCTCTTGTTCCATACATTTACCTCTACCGCGTCCCGGAGCCCTTCTATTGTCTTTGCCCTTCTCAATTCGATCCGATCATATTCTGGTACTGAGCCTGTAAAATAATAATAACCATCCGTATGCTTAAAAACCCATGGATCTGCACGCTGTTCTATTAAAGGATTCGTGTATGATAACATTTCGTCACTCCCGTCTACAGATTTTATTTGTTTGCCCCAAATGACTTCTCCAAGATTATTCATACCTGTATACACAAGTGTCGGCTTATTCAGCTCCCAGTCCCATGAGGGTATGAATTGTATGATTTCTACAGAGCTAGCTTTACCCTTATGATCTTGCCAAGTAATCTCCAGAGTATGATCACCATCAAATTTCCATTTGCCCACGTTTTTATTATCATTCACTTCGCCATTCGGTAGCAATTGTATGATTTTTGATCGTACCTTTCCATTGGTTTCTTTACTCTGTATAATGGTCTCCCATGAACCTGAAATCATCCTCTTAGGAATAGCTTGTATCGTCTCCCCTGCATAACGCTCTGGTGAAACTACTGGCCAACCATCACTAGTCCAGATGATCTTCCGCACATGAAGATAAGACCAGGCTGTTTTCGTTTCTCCACGTGCATGATGAATGATGTAATCCTGTCCATCACTGTCTTGTAGTACAGAGTTATGTCCTGGAGCGGTCCATCCCTCTCCAGCTAAAAATTTGTAGCCTCCAAGGATTTTATTGCCTATCTCGTACTGCGGCCGATATGTTGTATCATTCATGTTATTCCCATTATAATCCAAGTAGGGTCCTGTGATTGCGTTAGCACGACCAACTCGAACATTATAGTCAGCGAATAATGAGTCATAGGACACGAAGAGATAGTACATCTTCAAGTCCGGCTTATAGATGATATAAGGCCCTTCCAATGCACCTTGCTCGGATAGATGATCCCTACTCGCAATTTTCTGTCCAAAGCCAGGAGCCTTCAGCTTACCATTGGAAGGATCCAGCCTAACAACATAAATCCCTCCGAAAAAAGAGCCATAGGACATCCAATAATCTCCATTATCATCCACAATAATGTTGGGATCTATTGCATTAGGCTCATCCCCTTTGGTCGATTTAATGACCTCACCTTGATCATTCCATGGTCCTTCAATCGATGCGCTAGTCGCAACACCGATATACGATTGGTTGGTACCGAATTCAGAAACAGAGTAGTACAAATAATACAAGTCCCCAATTTTCTCGATATCAGGTGCCCATAGATTTGTTGCATTCGTCCAACTTAACGCGGCTGCTGGTATGCCATTATCGAATGCATAACCGACCCATTCCCACTCTATTAGATCTTTAGATTTTCGAACCATTATTCCCGGACGAAGCTCACCCGCACTCTTGACATCGGTCGAGAATACGTAATACCATTCTTCGACCTTAATAATAGAAGGATCATGGGTATTATTAATATGCCATTCCGATTCTTGGTTAATAATACTCATGTCGTAGAGCTTATAATGGATAGGTTGGGTTGGGTAGGTGGGGTCAGGTATTTGTTCATCTGTACAACCCATCAACAAGAATAGGGTCATTATAATAATGACCCTACTAACGATTTTCCATTGCAGCATAGAGTTAACCTCCATAATACTTACTTGCCCAGTCGAATCACATTCCAAGATTTCTGAGGCAACATTGCCTTAACATAGCCACTATCTATCTTTGCATTGCCGTTCGTATGAGGTTGAACTGATTCCGCTGCAGCTGTATTCACAGCCTTCAGGTCATTGTTCTCCAGTACAATATGCTCTATAACACGGTATCCTGCGAAGCTACGAACATCGCAATCTAAATCAAGTGCATCCTCTAAGCTGCGATTGACTGCGAATATTGTAACTTGATCAGTCTCTTCATTATAAACGGCAGTTGCATCCAAATAGGGGACATCCGTAAAGTCCTTGCTATCATATTTGCCAGATGACACAATCACGTTTAATGCAACACCTCTACCATAAACGGAAGTATGCATGTACGGATAGAAAATCGACTGTTTCCAAGCTGCCCCTCCATTATTGGTCATGATGGGTGCGATAACATTAACAAGCTGTGCCATGCAAGCGATCTTCACACGGTCAGACCGTTTCAAGAAGGAAATCAGCAATGAACCAACCAGAAGTGCATCTTCAAAGTTATAAACATCCTCGAGCTGTGGTGGTGCAATTGTCCACGGATCAATCTTGCGATCAGCATCATTCGAGTGGTACCATACATTCCACTCATCGAAGGATAGGTTTAATGTTTTCTTACTGCGAGTTTTCGCCTTTACATAATCACATGTCGAGATAATCGTGTTAATGAAACGATCCATCTCCAGAGATTTCGCTAGAAAGTTAGCTGAATCATTCTCGTGATTTCCATAATATTGGTGTAAAGAGATATAATCTACCGCTTCATAAGTATGCTCGAGTACCGTTGCTTCCCAATGTGGGAATGTAGGCATCGAGGAATTTGAGCTACCGCAAGCTACTAATTCTATAGTTGGATCAACTAATCGCATAGCTTTTGCTGTTTCTAACGCCAGTCGACCATATTCATCCATCGTCTTATGTCCGATCTGCCAAGGACCATCCATCTCGTTACCAAGACACCATGTCTTAATATTATGCGGCTGCTTATAGCCGTGCTTAGCTCGAAGGTCACTATAATAGGTTCCACTCGGATGATTACAATATTCCAGCAGGTTACGAGCAGCATCAATCCCGCGAGTTCCTAGATTCACAGCCATCATAACCTGGGAATTCGCTTTCTTCGCCCAATCTACAAATTCATTCGTGCCCACTTCATTCGTCTCAATTGTCCTCCAAGCTAACTCTAATCGTCTAGGACGATCCGATACTGGGCCAACACCATCCTCCCAATTATAAGCAGATACCATGTTACCACCTGGGTATCGAACGATCGGTACATTGAGCTCCCTTACTAGATCAAGAACATCCTGTCTAAATCCTTGTTCATCAGCCATCGGATGTCCTGGCTCATATATCCCACCATATACAGCACGACCCAAGTGCTCGATGAAGGATCCATATATGCGCGGGTCTACCTCTGCAATCTTATATTCCTTATCAATGATCATTTTGGCACTAATGATTTCTGTCATATTTCTCTCTCCTTTGATTAATCATCATGTAATGTAAATTAGCCCTTCACTCCACCGACAGTTAAACCAGATATAAAGTAACGTTGGAAGAAAATATATAGGATAAGCAGTGGCAGAATAGCCACAAGTGAACCAGCTATCAACACATCGAAATTATTACCATAAGGCGTCAGCAATGTTGAAATTCCTATTGGAATCGTGAATTTCTCATTCGCTCTAAGCACAATAAGCGGCCACAAGAAATTATTCCAGCTACCTATTGCTTGCAATATTGCCATTGCTCCAAAAGCAGGCAGCATCAGAGGAACGAATATCCTAGCAAAAATCCCAAGCTCTGTACATCCATCAATTCTACCCGCATCTATAAAATCCTTAGGTAGCCCAGTTACATACTGTCGGAAGAAGAATATAGGTAGAGGTGCAACGACGAATGGGAGGATGACTGCCCAGTACGTATTGATCATTTTGAAAGAGATCATTAGCTTAAAGAGAGGTAAAATAATAATTTCTGTTGGCAGCATCAATGTAACGAGTACTAATATGAAGATAATGTTCCTTCCCTTAAATTCGTAGATGGCAAGTGCATAGCCGACGACAGAGGAAAGAACAATGGAGCTTACAGTAAAGAGCGCTGCAATTAATAAGCTGTTAGCATACCAGCGAATATAGAAGCGATGCTCGAACACAGAGACAAAGTTATTCAATGAGAACAAATGCGAATCAAATCTGACATTCAGGCCTTGTCGCATGATCTCTGTTGACGGCTTTAGTGAGGCTAGCAAAATCGCATACAAAGGAAATAATACAATGATAGACACAATCGCGAAAATAATGATGAGTAGTATGGTCGAGGGCTTCCACCCGGTTTGTGTGGCCATGGTTAGTCCTCCTTACGGAAAAGCCCGAAGAATTTTAATTGAATAACATTAATAATCAGTACAATACCCAGTAAAGTTATTCCAATTGCCGACCCAAAGCCCAACTCATTTTTCTGTATACCCGATTTGTAAATGTAGCCAACAATCGTTAAGCCGATGTCCTTCGGCGAATTATTACCAGCAAATAGCATGTAGCTTTCTGTGAACATTGCGAATCCGCCATAAATACTAATCGTAAGCACATATATGGTTACTGGCTTCAATAATGGCAGCGTAATTTTCATAAACTTATCCATTGCATTTGCCCCATCAATCTCAGCTGATTCGTATAATTCATGAGGAATGTTCTGCAAACCAGATAAAAAATAAATGATATTAATTCCAACCCAGCGCCACGTAGCAAGAATGACCATCACGATCATGGATAAGCCTGCGCTCTGTTTGAAATTAACAGGGTCTACATTGAATATACTTAAGAACTCATTCAACAATGATCCAGGTAACTCACCGAATATTAAGCGAAAGATGGTTCCCGCAACAACAACTGAAGTTAAGGCTGGAATAAACAGCGTAGAACGAAAAAAATTAGTGAATCTCATTGTTTTTGAATTAAGTAGAACTGCGAAGATAAGAGGAACCGGTATAAGTACAAGCAACGTTAAGATTGTATAAACGGCACTATTATACATAGCTCGATAAAATTGCCCATTACTTAGCTTCTCGTAATTAGCCATGCCTACATATTCAACTTGCCCTGGGAGTATTTCCTGAAAGCTCATAATAATAGTGTTCACTACAGGGTAAGCGAAGAATATGAGGAATGAGATGATAAAGGGTGACACTAGAATATAGGGAGCGATTTTCTTAGAATAAGGTAAACTCCTCCAGAAACTACTCCGGGGTATACTCGTTGAAGCATCGACGGCAAATTTAGTATCCAAGGTTCAGCCCCTCCCTTATAGAAATGGACTCACTAGCCCTCAACAACAAGAGCTAGTGAGTAGTTATATTATTCTTGATACATTACACTATATTTCTATTTGATTGATGCTGCTGCATCCTTTAGAACCTTTGCAGGATCTTCTAAGTCGATTAGTGCTCTGTTCATAACCTGAGACTTAACAACATCTGAAGCAGCAGGTGTTAACTCTCCAACATTCACCGCATTAATCTCATCCTTAACTTCATTGAGTGTATCGAAGATATTATCTCCGAAGTAGTCTGAGAATTTGTTCGCTTCCTTCAATTCAGGAGAATCCCATACATCTGTACGGATTGGATCGAAGCCCAATTGCTTCCATATTTCAATGTTGCCTTCTGCAGAGAGCTTACTGAAAGCTGCAAATTGTTTCGCTAAATCAATGGATTTCGATTGTTTCGTTACAACAGTTCCTGTACCACCCATACCTGCTGAGCGGAAGCCGCCTTCTTCCCAAGCTGGCATTGGTTTAATCGCAATCTTACCCTTTAGATCAGGCATATACTCTAGGAAACGACCCATGTACCAGAAAGGCATGAATACAGAAGCAGATTCACCACTATTCATATATCCATAATATTCTTCAGCATGGTGGCCACCGCCAGGTGCACCAACTGCGATCTTCTGTTTAACCAAATTCTGCAGATAAGTTAAAGTGTCAATATTAGCTTGACTATCAAGACTAACATTCTTGTCTTTATCTAAGAAATCGGAACCCCGTTGGGAGATTAGTGGCCAGAAGGACCATTGATCGGTAGTTTCAAGTGTTGTCATAACCTTACCTGTTGCTGCTAGTACTTTCTTGCCTGCTTCTTCGAAATCGGCCCAAGTCTTTATGTCATCAACGTTAACACCAGCTTGATCTAAGAGCTCCGTGTTGTAGTAAATTACGGCTGCACCGATGTGAAAGTCAATACCGTAATACTTGCCGTCCTTCGCATAGATATCAACCCGAGATTGAACGATGTTACTTAACTCTGGCTCAACCACGTCATTTAATTCTGCAAGCTGTGGGTCACCCTTCAAATAATTAGCGAATTTACTTATTTCTATATCCGCTAAATCAGGAGCTCCCGTGCCCGTTTGTAGAGCAACTAACAAACTGTTATGCATATCATCGTATGGATAGGTTGTTGCTTCTAATGTAATAGGCTTATCGGGATTCTTCTCGTTCCATTGTGTTGCCATAGCCTCATAGAACGTTTGGTGAAGTGCATTGAATGTCCACAAAACCAGTTTAGTTGGTTCAGCAGAGCTCTTGCCAGTCTCATTTGACCCTGTGTTGGAATTGTTGTTGGAGCAACCAGCTAATACCGTAGTTACAATCATGACCAATGTTAATAAGATGAATAGCCTCTTGCGCATTTCGCATACCCCCATTAATTTGTTATCGTGAATTGATTTAGATTTTTCTAAACTAATTCATATTTTCATAATATATTCGCCATTTTTGTTTGTCAACAATTTTTTGTATGCGCTTTCTATTATATTTATATAAAACATACTAAATTATTACTTGAAATTCAATAGAATATAAGCGGTTTTAAATGGGAATTATTCCATATATGCTTTGCTTCACTAAAAGTTAAAACAAACAAGCGCCTCTCCATTGACAACAAGGAAGATTTTATGATTATATTAGTAAGATATGATAGTTTATTGCGTAATACTCGCTATTATTTTAAACATCATTAAACCATATTATATTTACTAAGGAGATTTCATCATCGAATGATACACATTAAGGACTTAAAATCAGGTCTTAATATCTTCAAAGCATTAGGCTCTGATATCCGAATTCAGATCCTTGAGTTAATCGCTCAACACCAAACCTTAAACCTTAATGACCTAGCGACCAAGCTTAATTTGACCAATGGCGCAATCACGATGCATATTAAGAAGCTTGAGGAAAGTGGACTCATTGAGATTAACACTGTTGTGGGTAAGCATGGCTTACAGAAAATGTGCTATCTCAATGAAGAGAAATTGATCGTTGACTTACGCAGCAAAGAGATAGGGAACTTATACGAGGTGGAATTAAAGGTTGGACATTATAGCAATTACTGTGCTCAGCCTACTTGTGGTTTAGCAACTAAAGATAGTATTATTGGTGACTTTGACGATCCGCGTTATTTCGCAGATCCTCAACGAGTGGACGCTGAGATTGTATGGTTTGCTGAAGGGTTCCTCGAATATCGAATACCTAATTACTTAAAGCCTAACCAGAGCTTTCAAGAGCTGCAATTTTCATTGGAAATTAGCTCCGAAGCTCCTGGATTTGCAGATAATTGGCCATCAGATATTGAATTTTTCTTGAATGATATCCAATTGGGATCATGGACTAGTCCGGGGGATTTCGGTGATAAGAAGGGTGCATTTAATCCTGATTGGTGGCCGCCGCATCTTAATCAATATGGAATGCTTAAGCTCATTCGTGTCAATAGTGAAGGAAGCTACATTGATGGCTGTCGAATCTCTAATGTAACATTGGATGATATTCAATTGGATTATAAGAGTGATCTTCGCTTCAAAATCGCGGTTACTGAGACAACAAGCAATAGACGCGGCTTAACTGTATACGGGAAGAACTTCGGTAACTACAATCAGGATATTCTAATCCGAATATTGTATCTGGATAGTAATGATGTTACTGTCTAGAACACATAAGGGCTTCTCCGAGAGATGATGAAATCATCCTTGGAGAAGCCCTATTCTTTAAGCCTATTTAGTCAGCGTGTAAACTGTTATCTTGAATGCCAAGCGCTACAGAACGCCCACCGTCAACATGAATGAATTGACCGGTAATTTGGGTCGCTTGGTCACTTACGAGGAAATGGACCATGGCTGAGGTGTCTTCCTCTGTCTGCATTCTTCCAAGTGGAAGTGATTTACCCTGCTCTATTAACCATTCAACCGTTTGGCCATTCGCAGCCCGCTCTTTAATTTCCTTATCTGTAGCTACCCAGCCTGGATTCACACAATTTACTCGAATACGATACATAGCGAGTGCATTTGCCAAATTTCGTGTCATCGTCAGAAGCCCACCCTTAGATACAGAATAAGCGAACAATTCCGGTAATCCAATATCGGTATGGCTTGAACCTAGAATGATAATGGATCCACCCTTTTTCTGAAGATGCGGCAATGCAGCTTGGCATGCTAGATATGAGCCCTTAAGATTCGTAGAGATTACTCGAT